>CAZRDD010000024.1:0-2701 GCA_964598675.1 uncultured Parafilimonas sp. | reverse complement strand
TGCACCGTATTAATGAGTTATACACAATTTAAGTAAGTGAAGGATCTTATCTGCTACACGAAATCTGCTAACGGGTTAGTTTTCATTACTCCAGTGTTTTTCTCAGATCATTTATCATTTTTATTAATTAGTTAAGCATGAACATTTATGTTTCAAACTTAAGCTTCAACGTAGAAGATGAAGACTTAAGGGGTTTTTTTGAAGAGTATGGTGAAATCAAATCAGCAAAAGTTATCACAGACAAATTTACGCAGAAAAGCCGTGGATTTGGTTTTGTAGAAATGGCTGATGATGAAGCTGCTCAGAAAGCTATCAAAGAATTAGATGGCGCACAGGTTGAAGGCCGTGCTATCCGCGTAACCGTAGCAAAACCTAGGGAAGAAAAAAGCGGCAACACCGGTGGCGGTGGTGCAAGGCGTTCTTTCGGCGGCAACGGCGGCGGCGGCAGCAGGTGGTAGTTTTACCCGTGCTAACGCATATAAAAGGAGAGTTCACTAATACTGAGCTCTCTTTTTTATTTGCAGCAATACATGGGCATTGATGTGGATGCAGTGCTTTTGAGCAGCCGGAATTGATGCATGCAGAAATGGGTATTACGCAGGGGTCATTAGGCGCAACGTGTTAGCGACCAAGCAATTGTTTACGCAGGGGCTTAAAGTAAATGCTGATAACAATACATTTTGCCAATTGATGTGCCTGCTGAGTGAAGGTTATATTCTGGCCACTAAAAATGGAATTATATTACTTCAAATCCTTAGCAAACGGTAACAAAGAAGAACTACGTACTGCAACTTGCCGTTGGAATTACTCTTTATCAACATCCTCAGTTTCCTTCAACTCTTCCGAGCCACGCCCAAGTTTTACTTTAGGTTTATCCTCCGTACCGGTAATCGTCATAGGTATGCCCAATATGCCCAGCGGCGGTAAGCCCAACCTGAATTTAAGGTTCAGTTTTCCGTCAAAACTAACCTGGCCTTCAAACCTCGGCCTGAAGCCTGCCACACGCATCCTGGTGCGGCTTATGGTGATGATGTTGTTGTTAATGGTGGTTTTAATATCTACTTTGCTAAGGTCGGGGTCCAGAATATCCTTTTTGCTGGTGGCATCGCTTACCGCCCCAAACAGTTTAAGCCCTTTTACTTTTACTTTTTTAATAGAAAGTACACCACCGCCTTTTAGCGATGGGTATACAGGCTTCATGTTGGCATCAAGCCTGCCTGCAAGCGTATAGTCCAGCGATACGGTGCCTTGTGCCCCGGCTGCGGAAGTAGCCATATCGCGAAACAGCTTAATGCCGTTGTACGCTTTCTTAATGTCAAATTCCTTCACCGTAATATGGTAATCGAACAGGGCCTTCCTGGGCGATATGCTGGTGTACGATGCATCCATTACCACGGGTGCATCTACAATTACAAACCCAGTTTGGTTTAGTTTTATTTTGCCGCTGTCTGCAACCACCTGGCCTTTAAAATCCTGTAGGGTAAGGCCGTTGTAGGTAATGGTTTTAGCGTTGGCATTAAAAGTAACCGACAGGTTCGTTGGCACCATAACCACGCCGGTCTCCCCCTTCGCAGTAGTTGCTGCGGGGGTTGTACTGTTACCGGCAAAAGCCATAAACTCATCAACGTACAAATGGTCAGTAGTCATGGTAAAACTGCCCTGCAGCGGGGCATTTTTTTGCATGGCGTAGTTAATCACATTGCTTAAGTAGCCGTTTAGCGTAACACCGGTTTTGCCATATACGGCTTTAAAACTGTCAAACCACATTTTGTCCTGCTCAAACCGGAAGATGCCCGTTTTTATTTTAAAAGGCTGTGGAAACAGGTCGGCGGTAAGGGTAAGGTTTTTTACCACCATGCTGCCTTTATTGTTCAGTTTGGCGTAATTGCCAGCAGTTGCATCGCTTTGCAGGCCAGCCAGCGAAATATTGGTTTGTACCAAGCCGGTTACATTATACCCTTTTTGGGCAAATACCTGATAAATTTTGCCAATATCCAACGTGCCCTGCGACCTTACCTTGTATTTGAGGTCATCAAAGTTTTGCAAATCGGCCTTTAGCACAAATGGCTGCCCTTCAAATTGAAAGGAAATGGGTTTTATGTTTACCCTTAGCCCTTTTAGCGTACCCGAATTGTTTGTAACAGCGGCCTCAATCTTTATATCCTTTACCGGGTGTGGGTAGTATTTGGTTTGTATAGAGGCGTTTTGTAAATCAAAATCGAATTTTGTAATCGGGAACGATTTTTTGGCAGGGTTGTAAATGCCTTTGGATTGAATATTGGCGTTAAGGTCGCCGGTAAGTTCGAGGCTGTCAACCGGGTAAAACTTTTTTACATCTGCCAGGTGAAAAACAGACGTAATGCCTGCTTCAATTGCGGGTGTTTCAGGGTTTTTAACATGCAGATAGCCTTTTACAAAATTGGTAAGCACATTTGCGTTAATACTGTCTAAGGCAAACTGTGTGTGTTTATAATTATTGTCGTTACAACTGGCGGTGAGGTTAAAGTGTATGTTGCTTACCGCCTGTGGCAGCGATGCATATTTTATGTAGCCATTGCGCAATTGCGAACGCACACTAAAGGATGGTATGCTTGCTACTACGGTATCTATTTTTCTAACACCCGAATGTTCCACCCTGGTGGCATACCGCCCTTGCGCCAACAGGTGAAAATCAAGCTGGCCTTTAAAATCAAGAGGTTGT
>CAZRDD010000023.1:0-20332 GCA_964598675.1 uncultured Parafilimonas sp. | reverse complement strand
GTATGGCATTGGCCCCATACCTTGCTTTTTTGGCAAGCTTTTTTAACAGGGCGGCCTGGGTACCGCCTTCCTCATCGGCTGTTTGCAGTTGTGCGCTGCCCGCCTGCCATGCCATTACCAAACATGCCAGCAAAAAAGCTTTTGCTGCTAACGGTACATATTTTAAGGGTTGCTTCATGGTGTTATACGTTGCTTTTTTGCCAAATGTAAATAAATAATGTTTGCGTAATACCCAACAGGTGGCAAGTATTTTACCTGCAAACTTTTAATAATATAAAAATAATACCCACGCTAAAACAACCACTATTTAAGGATGATTTTACTGCTGTTTACCGGGGCTGCAAAGCAATTTGTTTGGAGGCAACAATAGGTTTGACTACTTTAGTTTAAAATAAAGAAATATGGCTGCTGATAAAAAAGTTGTGATAATTACCGGTGCCAACGGCAATTTAGGTACTGCTGTGGTTGAAAAGTTTTTGGCCGAAGGGTATTATGTAATTGGGGTGGATGGCAAAAACAATCACCTGGCGTTTGCAGATGGCAACAGCCACTTTGAATTTAATACGGTTAACCTTACCAGCGAGGCAGAAACAGCCAGCTTTATACAGGGCGTTATTAGTAAACACGGCAGTGTGCATGCTGCGCTTTTGCTGGTAGGCGGTTTTGCCATGGGCGATATTGAAGCAACCGCTGGCGCAGATATACACCACATGTTTAGCCTTAATTTTGAAACGGCCTATTATACCGCCCGCCCGCTGCTGGCGCACATGAAGCAAAACGGCTATGGCAGACTGGTATTTATTGGTGCAAGGCCTGCCCTTAAACCCGAGCAGGGCAAGGGTGTTGTTGCCTACGCCTTAACCAAAAGCCTGCTGTTTAACCTGGCAGACCTCATTAACGCCGAAACCAAAGGCACCAACGTGGTAGCCAGCGTGGTGGCACCCAGCACCATTGATACGGCCCTTAACCGCGAAAGCATGCCCGATGCCACCTTTGATAACTGGGTTAAACCCACCCAACTGGCGGATGTGCTGGAGTTTATCTGCAGCGAAAAAGGCTCACCGTTAAGGGAAGCTGTTTACAAAGTGTATAACAACGCTTAAATACAGAGGCCACAGCATTACCATTTAATGCTGTGGCCTTTATAGTTTTACAAGTTGAACGTTATTGTAAGCTGGTGCAAAACACCTGCCGTTGGTTTGCAAGTGCTATAAAAATGGTTTAAGACGCAGCCCCTGCCTTTGGCAGGCGCGCCTTATATAACACAAGGCTTTTGCGCCTTGGCGCGATGCAGATGCCCGCCGAAGGCCCGGCCATGAAAAAAGTTTCGCGCAAAGATGAGAAGCCGCAAAAAAACATTGAGAAGACTTTAAACCAGGTGTATTTTTTTTCTTTCCCTCAAGCGCATGAAACACGAAATACCCCCGGCTTATTTTTTTATGCGGTAGCACCAGCGTTTAAGCTTGCCCTCAAAGTCAAACGGGGTGGTGGCTTTAGTGATGTCTTTAATTTCAGTGGCTTTAATGGCACTGGTATCCATTTCAAATTTGGTGTAGTTGGTGCTGAAGTACACCGTTCCGCCGCTGGTGGTGGCCGCCAGCACATCGTTCAGCAGTTCGGCATAATCGCGCTGAATATCCAAAAAATCCTTCATGCGCTTGCTGTTGCTAAACGTGGGCGGGTCCATTATTACCAGGTCAAAACTATTGGGGGCCAGCGTTTTAAGGTATTGCTTTACATCGGCATGTACAAACTGGTACTTGTTATTATCCTTAAAAAGGTTGATGGTAAAATTGTCTTCGGCCCAGGTAAGATAGGTTTTTGAAAGGTCTACCGATGTTACCGAAGCCGCCCCGCCCGATGCGGCATACACCGAGAAGGAACCAGTATAACAAAACAGGTTTAGCACCCTTTTATCCTTACAAAGCTCCCGTACCATTTGCCGGGTAATACGGTGGTCTAAAAAAAGGCCGGTATCCAAGTAATCGGTAAGGTTTACCAAAAATTTAAGGCCGCCTTCCACCACGGTAAAAAACTCTTTTTTCTCCTCCAGTTTCTCGTATTGGTTTTCGGCACGGTGGCTCATGCGTTTGCGCTGGCGCACATAAATTTTATCCACCGGCACTTCCAGCAGGCGGCCAATTTCGGCAATGCACTCATCCAGCCAGGCATCATGCTCCTCATCGGTCATGCCGTGGCGGCGCAGGTACTCGGCCAGGTACACTTTATCCTCGTACAGTTCAATACAAAACGGAAACTCCGGCATATCATGGTCATACACGCGGTAGCAGGTAACCGCCTGCCTTTTGGCCAGCTTGCTTTTGTGTTTGTACACTTTAAGCAGCCGGTTGGTAAACATTTGCAGCTTGCTGTTTTGCGGGGTGCTGTTTTCTGCTTCAATCATGGCGGTAAATATACGTGGGGATGGCAAAAATGAGGCCTGGTAAATGTAAAAAGGCTGGTATTTTTTATCCCCCCTTAAATTCTCTCTCCCCTGCAACAAACAGCACAACCGCTAAGTCATGCCTTAAAACCACACTGTTATATGAAACGCTTTACCCTGTTATACACCCTTTTTGTGGCCGCTGTATTGTTTTTTAGCGCCTGCTCTAAAACATCTTCTTCATTAACCACGGGTGGTGCCACGTACGGTTCTACACCGGGCACCCTTGCTTCCTCCGGCGGTGGTGGTGGCGGCAATGGCGGTAATTCCAGTGGTGACACCACCCATTACGCGGCTGGTGTACTTACTGCAGCTGAGTGGAACGACCACGACCACTGGGATTTTTGGCTTGGCCTGATGGGCAACGATACTTTTTCAACAGCACAAAATGCCTGGGGCTTTGCCTGCACCAACCGCTGGAACTTTACCATTACCGATGCTTACGGCAACCCGGTTACCGATGCTGTTATAAACATATTTAACGGCACACAGCTATGCTGGGTATGCCATACCAACAGGTTTGGCGTGGCCCGGTTTGTACCCGTTTTTCCCACGGCGCAGCCTTTAAGCAACCTTAGCTGGAAGGTGTATTACAATGACAAATATTATGCGGCAGGCGGGCTGCAAACCGGCGTAAGCAATATTGCCTATACCCTGCCGGTGGCCGCACAGGAGAAAACCGCCGTGGATATTATGTTTGTGGTGGATGCTACCGGCAGTATGGGCGATGAACTGGAATACCTTAAAACCGAGCTGTACGATGTGCTTAACCGTACCGAAAGCCAGCTTGCCTATAACAGCCTGCGTTACGGGGCCGTTTTTTACCGCGACCGCAACTCCGGCGATGCCTATATTACCAAACCGCATGATTTTACCAGCGATAAAAACGAGATTGTTTCTTTTGTGAAAGACCAGAGCGCTGATGGCGGTGGTGATTACCCCGAAGCGGTTGATGAAGCGCTGGATGCCGCCATGCAGCAGCAGTGGAGTGCCAGCGCCAAAGCCCGCATCATCTTCCTGGTGCTGGATGCGCCGCCGCACGATGCCAAACAAAACCTGGAGCTTTACCAGGCCAGCATACAAAAAGCGGCTGAAAAAGGCATTATGATTATACCGGTGGGGGCCAGCGGCATTGATAAGCCTACAGAGTTTTTAATGCGCTTTACGGCCCTTGCCACCAATGGCACCTACACGTTTTTAACCAACGACAGCGGTATTGGCAACAGCCATATTACCCCTACCACCGGGCCTTACACCGTTGAATTTTTAAACGACCTTATGGTGAGGCTGATTACCAAATATGCGGGCAGGTAAACACTGCTTGTAAAGTATGGTATGATTTACGGGGGAACAGGTGGCCGTTACGGCCCAATGCAGTAACGCTTTTGCTGTGATATATACCAAAAGAAATAAGCGGGCTACTGCCCGCTTATTTCTTCTTTCTGCATCATTAAATAGGCTTTTATAAAACCATCCAGTTCGCCATCCATTACGGGCTGCACGTTGCCTACCTCGTAATCGGTGCGGTGGTCCTTAATCATTTTGTAGGGGTGAAAAACATAACTTCTTATCTGGCTGCCCCATTCTATTTTCTTTTTGCTGGCGTTGGCGGCGTTTTTGGCTTCTTCGCGCTTGCGCAACTCCTCCTCGTACAGGCGGCTTTTAAGCATTTTAAGGGCAAGCTCCCTGTTTTCGCCCTGGGTACGGCTTTGCTGGCACTCCACAATAATACCGGAGGGCATGTGTTTAAGGCGCACAGCCGTTTCTACCTTGTTTACGTTTTGGCCGCCCTTGCCGCCGCTGCGGTAAAACTCCCACTCCAGCTCATCGCTTTTTACCTCTATTTCAATACTGTCATCAATCAGCGGGTAAACAAACACACTGGCGAACGATGTATGCCTGCGTGCATTGCTATCGAAGGGCGATATGCGCACCAAACGGTGCACCCCGCTTTCGGCCTTTAAAAAGCCGTAGGCAAAAGGGCCGTCAAACTGCAGGGTGGCGGTTTTAATACCGGCCCCATCCCCCTCCTGAAAATCCAGTTCGGTAACTTTCCAGCCCTGCTTCTCGCCATACATGCGGTACATGCGCAGCAGCATTTCGGCCCAGTCCTGGCTTTCGGTGCCGCCAGCGCCGGGGTTTATCTGCAATACGCCTGGCAATTCATCTTCCGGCTGGTTAAGGGTGCTTTTAAATTCGGCATCCTCAATAAGGTGCAGGGCATTGTCGTAAGCAGCCCTTGTTTCTTCCTCGGTGGCATCGCCGCCTTTCCAAAACTCAAACAGCACGGCAAAGTCATCAACGGAGGCTTCCACCTCCTTGTATAGTTTAAGCCAGTATTCGTGGGTTTTAATTTCCTTCATAATGCCGGTGGCCCGTTCATTATCGTCCCAAAAACCGGGGGAGAGGGAAAGCTGGCGGTCGTTGTCTATTTTCTGCGTTCTGTTATCAACGTCAAAGAAACCTCCTTAGAACACTAACGCGGTCCCGTAAAACTTTAATCTGCTCAATTGTCATAACTGCGAAAGTAGTGGTAAAACAGCATATTTTAAAAAAAGCCATGCCTGTAAAAAGCCAAACGAAATTGGGTGCAAACCCAATTGCAGCAGTTTTTTTGGCCTCACCCCAAACCCCTCTCCTTGCGGCAGAGGGGCTTTGCGAAGAAACCCGTTTGAAAAATGCAGTGACTATTTGCCACAATACAGAATACGCCCATTACAAGACTTGTTACTCACCAACCAACATGAAGAGCAAGACTGTTTTCAGGATTGATTTAGCAGCATTTCTTATTGTTTTTTGTATAACAATAAGTTGTGTGAATGAACCCTGCCCGTAAAGTGCAGTGCCAGTGGTTGGCAGATGGCCCATGCTGAATAGTATTACCAACCGATGCAGTGAGTGACACAACCGGCGATGCCACCTGCGCCACCGCCGACAAACAAAACCTATTGCCAGCAACCGTTACAGCCACCCATTTACAGGCTAAACATCACCCCTTTTTTAATACATGCCAATAAAACGGCCGCTGCTTGCGCAGCGGCCGTAGCTATAAAACATTTATTGTAAAAACGTTGTTATTTACTGCCAGCAATGGTTAGTTTAACCACGGTGAATGAGTATGGCGGGCAAGTAACAGCAAGGCTTTTGCCTTTAACCGCAACATCCTGCACCTGGGGTACAATATTGGCAGCGCTGCCAAAGGTGTTGGCCGCGCGTATATCGTTGCTTTGCAGCAGGGTAAGATTGCCTTTGGGCAGCAGGCCTTTAATACCTTCCAGCACCAGGGTGTTGGTTTGGGCAATGCCGCCGGTGTTGGCTATTTTAATAATTACCTCGTGCGTGTTTTTATCTACCACGGCGCTGGCATACAGGCTGTCGTCCCCGGCCACGATGTTGCCGTTGGCGGTAATGGGTATAACCTGGGTGCCTTTGTTGTTGCTGTAAAGCTTTTGCACGTAATAGTTGGGCGTGGCGTAGGCCTGCAGGGTGTTAAACCAAATAAGGTCGGGCGCCCATTGCCAGGCATCCACATTGCTTAGCAGCGGCGCGTACGATGCCATGTTAACCACATCGGCATTACGCTCCAGCCCGGTCATAAAGGCCGCTTCGGCCAGGGCGCTTTGCCAGTTGTTTTTCAGCACGGCGCTATCGGTAAGGCGTGTATGGGCGGCATATTCACCGGCAAATATTTTGGGGCCGCTACGGTCGTAATTATCGTAGCGTTTAGCATTTTTTAAAAACCATTCGGGGGGCGCGTAGTAATGCTCATCTAAAAAGTCGGCGTGCATTTTACGCAGGGTATCGTTTAAAAAAGTAAACATATCCCCGCCGGAAAAAGGCCCAACACTGTTAATCAATTTCAAGTCGGGGTATTTGGCTTTTATGGCAGCGGTAAATATTTTGTAACGCTCCACGTATTGCGGGCCCCATTGCTCGTTGCCCACGCCCATCATGGTAAGGTTAAACGGTGCCGCATGGCCCATAGCAGCGCGCAGGCCGCCCCATTTGGTGCTGGTGCTGCCATTGGCAAACTCCACCAGGTCAAGCGCATCCTGTATGTAGGGGTCAAGCTGGTCGGCAGGCACTACTTCGGCAGTATTAAACTGGCAGGCCATACCGCAGTTTAAAATAGGCAGCGGCGCCGCGCCAATATCCTCGGCCAGTTGAAAATATTCAAAAAAGCCCAGGCCGTAGCTCTGAAAATAATCAGGGGTTGAGCGGTAGGAGAACTCGGTGTTCCAGCGGTTCATAATAAGCTTGCGGTCTTCCACATTGCCTACGGTTTTTTTCCACTGGTAGCGGTTGGCCAGGTCGCGGCCTTCCACAATACACCCACCGGGAAAACGCATAAAGCCGGGTTTTAAATCGGCCAGCAGTTGCACCAGGTCGGCACGCATACCGCCGGGGCGCTGCTTCCAGGTATCCTGCGGAAACAGCGAAACCATATCTATATCCACCACGCCGCTGCCATCAAACCAAATCTGCAGTTTTGCTTTGGCATCGGTGGCGGTGGCGGTAAAATGTACACTGTATTTTTTCCACTCCTCCCCTGCGGGTGCAAGGGTGGCCTGGCCAAGGGTTTGCCCGGTGGCACTTACCAAGGCTACTTTAAGCGTAAAAGCCGAGCCGTTGTGTACGCTGGCCCAAAGGGAAAAATCGTACCCGTTGCCCTGTTTAACACCCATACCACGAAACCCCTCGTTACTAATACCCCAGGCCCCATTGTTTTTGGCAACATTAAGGCGCAGGTAACGCGGGTTATCGGGCTTTTGCGCGGCCCTGTTTTCAATAAGCAGGGTGCCGGTGGCGTTGCCTTCCTTAAGTTCATCCCAGCCCATCAGGGGGTCTAAAAACTCAAAACTGCGGTTTTTAACCATTTCGGCGTAAATACCACCATCGGCAGCCATATTAATATCTTCAAAAAAAATACCCCACATGTTGGGTTTAATATCTGCTTTAGGCTCATTTACTTTAACCGTAAGTGTTTTTTGCGCCTGTGCCACCGTTAGGCAAAAACAGGCCGCCAGCAAAGCCAGCGCTTTTTTTGTGTTAACCATATAGCAATATGTAATTGTGTTTTAATGTATTGCACCCAGCCCTGTGGCCAATGCTGCATGCCGTACCCGCAATTATGTTGAGTAATGCGGCGGCTGGCAAGCCCGGTGCCAAACTTACTGATTATTATTTATTGTCAAAAAAACAATTAATATTTACAGCCATAAAAAGGATCCTGCACACAGCCACCCGGCTATTTAGCCTGCTGCCCCTGCCTGTTTAACCCGTACAAACACCTGTTTTACCGCAGCAAAACACCTTTACGCCCGTTTTTACTTTGCCGTTTGCCCCACCGCCTGTCCATTGACGATCAAACTCCCCCTGATGGTAAAGAAACTGCTGCGCTTTGTGGGCCTCGCCCTGCTGTTGTTGTTAATTGTGCTTGTATTTAATACCCTGCGTTCAAAACCGTGGCCTGTTGCGGCCGCCAACAGTAACCCGCCGCCCTTGCCCGATTCGGCCGTGGCGCATTTAAGCCAGGCGGTGCAGATACCCACCATCTCCATAAACGATACTGCCGCCATTGATACGGCTGCCTTTATAAAATTTGGCCAGTTTGTACAACAGGCTTATCCGCAAATTAATACCCACCTTACCAAAACAATGGTGGATGGGTTAAACTTTGTATTTGAGTGGAAGGGGCAGGATGCGGCCCTGGCGCCGGTGATACTGATGGGCCATTACGATGTGGTTCCCGTGGAAGCTGCTGTGTTAAGCAAATGGACTGCCCCGCCTTTTAGCGGCCTGGTTACCGACAGCTGTGTATGGGGCCGTGGGTCGGTAGATGATAAGGCCAGCGTTATTGCCGTGCTTGAAGCCACTGAAGCGCTGCTGCGCAAAGGCTTTGTGCCCAAACGCACCATTTACCTGTGCTTTGGCCACGACGAAGAAACCAATGGCACGGGCGCAAAAGCGATTGTGGAATACCTGAAGCAAAAAAATGTACACCCCGAACTGGTGCTTGACGAGGGCGGCGAAATTACCGAGGAGCAAAAAGGCCTGGTAAGCAGGCCCATTGCTGTTGTTGGCGTGGCAGAAAAGGGCTATGCCTCCTACGAGTTTTCGGTGGAGAAAGAGGGCGGCCACTCCAGCAAGCCTGCTAAAGAAACGGCGGTGGATATACTGGTTACAGCCTTGTACAAACTGCGGCAGCAAACCCCGCCGGTTACGATAACCCCGCCCGTAAAGGAGTTTTTAAACCGCGTAGGCACCTCCTCCAACTCGTTTTTAACCAGGATGGCTTTTAACAACATGTGGCTGTTTAAAGGCGTTGTAGAGGGCCAGCTGGCGGCAACGCCGGAGGGCAGCGCCATGCTGCACACCACTATTGTGCCTACTATTATACAAACCGGCGTTAAGGACAACGTTATACCTTCCACCGCCAAGGCCATTGTTAACAGCCGCATACTTACCGGCGAAACCGTGGCTTCGGTACAGGAATACATGGAAAAAATTATTAACGACAGCCGCGTTAAAATTAAACGCGTAAGCCGCTTTGGCGGCGACCCTTCCACGGCTACCAGTGTGCAATCGCCTGCGTTTAAACGCGTGGAGAGCGCTATTACCCAAAATGTGCCCGACGTAATACCTGCCCCCTACCTGATGATTGGTGCTACTGACAGCCGGGCGTACCGCAGCATATCCGACGGGGTGCTTAACTTTTTGCCTATGACCGATGGCAAGGGCTACCACGGCATTAACGAACGCCTGCCCCTGCGCGACCTGCACCGCAGCATAAACTTTATGATGACTTTGATGGAGGAGAGCAATAAGGAGTTTAAGTAGGTTTCGGGTTCTGTGTTTTGTGTTCTATGTTACTGGATACTGGATGCTGGTTGTGAGGTGAGGGTTGGGGATTTTATGTTTTTGCGTTAAAGTACAGTACCCAGTTTATTGCTTTAGCACAAGGTTTACACTGCACCAGCGAATTGTTTTTTGGATACCAATACCGTTCTATATAATGAGCCGGGGCGATAAGCTACCGGCTTTTTTGCTGGGTTAAAACATACACGCTGTTTGAAATACAGGATATGGTATGCAGCTTTTAAAATATCGAAAAAATAAGCACGACTGGATTCGAAAATTTTTATAATTATTTAATTGTCAAATACTTTCTAATCTTAGAATTTTCGTCTCACCGGTTAACTCACTGTGAAAAAACTTAATTTAGAAATAAGAAATCTACTTAAAATTATCAAAACTAAACTGGCAAAATAAAAATCAAAAATACAGTCTTCACCTTATTTTGTTTACTGTCAACCTGATCTTTGTCTACAACAATTTTAGTAGATGGGAGAATTTTTTTTGAGTCGAAATGTCAATTTTAGGTGAAGAAGCCAGGATTCTTGTGTCAATAAATTTTTCTCTCATTAATAGTTCGGCAATTGACAAAAGTGTGTGCCGCTCATAATAATACATGAGTCCTCTGGCACCATCATATAGGCAATTCAAAGCTCCCAAAGCCTGGCCAAAATGAAGGGCATTTTCTAACCGGCGTACCCCAACAACAGAAAGCGTTACTCGTTTACCCGCAAACAGACTATATATAATTCCAGAAGTACACCAGGCTCCAGCACCAGCGGCATCCTGAATATCAGGTATTGTCAACCCTTTTACGCTCTTCCAATGATTCGGTTTTGAGCTATTTTTAGTTCTGTAAACCAGCCCTTCCTTTCCCTGAGTTTCAATTTCTAAATGGCAAGTAATTGCGATGTGCTTTTCTTTGAAATCACTTATTCTTTCGTGTGAAAACTTGACCACATCGGCTAACAAAAGAAACTTTTCAAAAAGGCTTTCATCACTGTAGGAAGATGGTTCAAAGAAAATAAGAGTACCTTGGGATTTAAGGTATGAAGCCAATGCCAACGTACCTGGATTCATTCGATCTATATAAAATACATCAGGATGCACATTTTGCTCAATAATCGCCGCAGCAATATTTTTCGTTATGGCCTTGAATTGGGGTAGCCAAGCCTTTGTTTCAGGATCACGAAATTCGAAACGGTGAATTGGCTTTCCTTGTCTATCTTTCAATATCCGGTGAATAATGATAGGTGTGCTCCCCTGATCGTCAATTGTTATATAATTTGTATGGACATGCCACCTTTTTAAGTCGTGAATAAGTTCTGCGGAGGCCTCATCATTTGCTAGCCTTGCAACGGGGTAACTACTCCAGCCTAAATACCCCAGTATGCTCAAAACATTTCCACAGGACCCTCCCGCGGATAGTTTGGGCAAGGTAGTAGGATTACCATTTAGGATAACATCTAATGCCACAAGGCCCGCTCCAAAACAAGAAAATGTATTTTCCACAAATTTATTTATTGTAAGGTTCCCCAGCGAGCCAAATTAAGAAAAGTTCAGAACGATTCACCAAATTGTTATCCAGAGCTGCCGGATCAATTTCATACCCCGATGAATCCACATTTAATATGCCAACTTTTATGTCACTTGCAGCCTTAAATTCGTAGGCACAAAGCAACGCTCCAATTGAGAGTAATTTACTGGAAAAAGTAGAAATAACAATATCACATCCCTTAACAACTGCTAAAGTTTCATTGTAATCCCGGATTGTCTGGGACAGAGTGCGGTAAACCTCAAAAGGGTTCTGCTCAGGGACGTATATAATATTTTGGCCTTCAATATTTAACTCATCAAACAATAGCTGATGATACTCAATTAATAAGGCATCGGAGCGTCTGGGGTTCTGAGACGGAAAAGGGAGAACCGGGCAAATTTCATTAGGTTTAATCTTTTCGTAGGCCGCTCCGATTTGATGTGGTGTACCTTCGCCCAAAATTGGAAGCCAGATAATTTGCTTTTTATCGGAGGTAAGCTCCGAGCCTCCCTTGAATCCATATACATATGATAGCTCCGAATCTGGCAGAAATTCTTTAGTGTGCGAATCAAGTGTGGCGTTTTCCGCTGTAAGTATGAAAAAATTTTTTAATGTATCGGCATAAAAGTTATCAAGTATTGCCTGAATTTGTCCGATTAGTGAAAAATATATCCCCCTAGGCAAGGCGCTAATATCAACAATGATATCTGTGTAAGAGCTGAACAGGTCCTTATCCTTAAAAATTTCCGCCACATTCTGATCTCCAACCCTTTTTTTCTTCTTCCCTTCCGAACTCCACAACTCTATTTTTTTAGAAGTTATTTTCTCAACAGGCAATAATTTATTTAACATGTTCAGATTCTCCTTTACCTGGTTCTTATATTTTCTCGAAGTGGAAGTTTTGCCTTCATCATATTCAATAAGAAAACAGGTGATATCTAACCCAGCGCAATTTTCAATAACAGATTTTAAACCAATGTTCATTCGAAAATCGAAACCTTCCCCCATTACATATAATAGCTTTCTTCCACTTTCAGGCAAAAAATGTTCCTTTACAAAGTCTGTAATTTCTGCTTTTCGCATTAAAACGTAGGGGTCCCATTTAATGGTTTTTTTTATCTTCGTGTCCATCGTAAAAGATCATCTGGTTTTTTTGTCCGCCACCCTCCATAACTTAAAGGAAGATCAAACTTTACACAAATCCAACGGTTAAGATAATAAACATTTTTCTTCTGCCCTTTCTTTCCTTGCATTGTCTCTTTTTCATGAAGAAGATTAAAGGCAAGGCAGGTATTTAAAACCACTTGCAAATCACTAAAAATCTCATTTGATATCCAATTTTCTTCATTGATCAATCTAATCGTCCTTGATGCGTCGATATAAAAGCCAGTTACACCTGGTGCATATGGAGCGGTATTCCTGTAGGTTTCATCTTTACAAAAAGCACCAAGCTTTTCCAGAAAACGGATAACGAGGGTACTTTCTGGAATTATTTTCTGCAATTCTTTCCATTTGTCATTGGCAATCTTCCTAATTTCCCTGTCTTGATCCTTAGCCGTTATTGCTACGTTTGTCATGTTTAGGTTCATGGACAGCATCCTTTCATACAATGGTGAACTGAAACCGAGAAACTGCTCAATGTTATTAGTTGAAATTTTTGCAAGCATGCTCATGCCAAAATAATAGGGCAGGCTAAACTGTTTGCTTAAAAATAACTTTGCTGCTGTTATCGTCTTTTCATCAGTTTTCTCCTGAAATTCCTGCAAGCTCAATGTGAAGTCGAGTGCCAACTCAGGTTTAGCCAGGTTCCTGAATATTAGGATTTCCATAAGTTTTGCCAACTGGCAAACTTCTTGAGTACTTCCATCAAAGCTAAACAGATGATCCTTCCATAAATCAAACTTGTTGGTTCCCGCTGTAATTTCGTTTATCCTAGCAAATAAGATATTTTTTGCTTCTTTAAAAACATCAGTTAGGTCATATTCATTCAACAATGGCTCTAAAGCAAATTCGACATCTTCTCTTGATTCAGCTGCACGCTTTGCAGCAATGCTTGTCAATAATTTTTCAAATTTTGATTCCCTATCCTTCCAGTAGTTTTCCAAGTTGAGCTCCTCATAGTCTCTACCAACGTTAGTACGCAAATTATTCATTGCTTCTAAGCGCTCAGACAACCACAAACTAACATTACTTCTTTTCTCAAGCAAATGTGCAATTAAAATATCTCTTTGTTTTGCAGAAAGTTTGTGTACGTCGTCAAACATAAATAAAATCCGCCTAAAAACAGTTTGCCCGTCAACTGTAATATATTCTGGTTTAAGTGCTTCGATTGAAAACAACTCGTTATGCCCCTCTATAGATGTTTGCGTCATCGGCAGAAAACTATCGAGCAGTTCATAAATTGACCGCTCTATCCCCGCTGCCCAGTCATATAAGACCTGGCCGTTGCAGGGCACATTAATTTTCTTGAAAAATAATTTCGTATTAGGGTAAATAAATTCAATACGTGAAAGGTCTTCCGGAAATTGCAACCTCTTCAAAGCAAGTACTGAACGCAATGTTGCAGTAATTATCCTGCTGTTTAATAATGAATAAAAAAGCCTCTCCCTATTCCCGGCTTCGATTCCTTTAAAATTTTCCAGAAGTTCGTAGTTACGCGTAAAAACCAGGTTCACTCCTAATATTTGAATAGACGAATCCGTTACAGCGCCAATCTTTTTTAACTTTCGAAATACCTCTACAAATTCATCACCGGATTTACGATTTTGTAATGTCAGCAAGGAATTGGGGTCAAATAAACGTAGTAAGGAACTTTTTCCAGCACCGGGAGAGCTTCTAATAAAAAAAACAGTGTCCCATAACTTACCAATCGACTGCATATCAATGAAATAGTCAAGCACCAACGGGCTGTATAATCGCAAAAAACCTGCATCAGATTCAATTCTCTCTGAAGCCCGAAGTAAAAATGGATTTCTTATTTTAATACTCATTTTTAGCGGTGTCTTGAAATTCTTGGAAATAAACCTTTAAATTTTTTGTCTGCCGGGAGCCAAAAAATAGCAATAGAATTATTCGGTGAATTATGATTTAATATCAAAGGCAAGCCACATTCGTTGAACCCTAAATAAGGCTGGTCATGTTTCCCCTTTTTATAATGTTCATCTACAACCGAGTCGTCAAAATATTTAGAAATAAAACCAATTATATCAGAGTCATCAGTGATTTTCTTTTTAATGGTATCGTCGATTGGAAGAAGGCAGTCAACGGTACAAATAAACTCCCTGTCATTTTCTTTTTTCCATTCTTGTATTCCCTGTTTTATGTTGGTAATCGCATCCGATGTTGCGATATAAAACAAAATATGAATTTCTAATTTTTCGATATCTATTGCAGGATTGAAACCTTCGTCCTTTTTTGTAAAAATGGAATTAAATATTTTCCCTAACTTTCCTTTGCCACCTGGCCTGCAGTATGTTTTTCCGCTGGCAGTAAAATCATCAATTAAAAATATCGTCTTAAACTTTGAATCTGGCACCTCCTTTTGTAGGTTACCAAGCATATCTTTTACTTTCTCGTCCGAAGGGTCATAGGTCGCTATAACCTGTTCATTATTTAGGTATGCACCTCTCCGGAATTGATCAATTCTTGACCCGTCGCTTAGACCGGCAAATAGTGACATTCGCAGGTTATCCCCATATGCAGGATCATTCAAAATTTTTGTTACCAAATATGGGGCGACCCTTCTTTCGATTGCAGTCTTTTTAATCAAAATCGGATTTACCTTTTCGGAGAATAAAATATCAACCAAATGAGCCATTTGTTCACTTGAAATAAAAATGAGGTGGTCCCGTACCAATTTATAAGCTATCTTTTTATCTCCAATACAATCAAATTGCTGCAACCATTTTACAAGGCTCTCAAGGAACCTTGTACCAGGGGCGAATTGTTGATATTCGTTCCATTTCAAATTAGCCATTGCCTGAAGAAGGGGGCGCTCCCTGTCTATTTCATCAGGCTTCCATTCCATAATCTTAGTCAGCAAAGTTTCGGCTAATGTGGTTCTCATATGGTATTTAGGGTAAAATAACCTTCCTCCATTTTTATTTTTTGGAATAAATATGCAACTCCTTTCTCGTCTCTCAGCCCTGGAGGGCATATATTCCAACAGGTTTCAGGAAGCGAAGATACCTCGTTAACGCTTAAGCCGTATTCGTTTGCCAATAATGCGTAATCATTGCCAGGCCATTGGCCCTTGTCTCCAATACATAATACTTCCTGTGAAAGCCCTAACGATTTACTCAATCTTTTGCAATGGGTAAGAATGTTATTTTTTGAGGCAATGTCGCGCGGTATAATATCAATTGAATGCGAGGACTCAACCATGGTTATATCTCTTAAATTCAGCAACATCATTTCATTAAGTATAACTTCTTTCAGTGCTGTCCATTCTTGTGTTGTTTTTGACCCAAATGTAAGCTGGTTGGGGCTATCATCAGATTTGAGTCCCATTCTAAGCAGTTTGTCTTTCACAATTTGCAGAGATACGTGCATGGCTACATTTTTTACAGGGTGTTCAGGGTTTGATAATGTAGCAATATCACTCCCATTGTAGTAGCCAACTACAACGTTTTTGAGCAGTTCTGGATGTCCGTCCAAAATTTTCAAGAGATCATTGCGCAAAGACACTCCTCTTCCACTCACTACACCGAGAACAAATCCCTTCTTTAAAAATTTGATCAGCGATGATTTAACCTCATCACCCATGCCCGTAAAGCGGTTAAAAGGTGAACATAGAGTACCATCATAATCACAAATCAAACTGCCAAACTTAGCTTTTTTAGTTTTTGTAACAAAAGCTTCATAAAGTTCTTTCCACTCGGAATATTCTGTTGACTCCAAATCCGTTAATTTGCTAACCTTTGTTTTTCTTAAAATTGAAACATCTGATTGGTTTGAAGGCGTATTAGAGACCAAACGTTCATAGCGAAGATGGTAAATTTTTGAACCATAATCAGGCACCCCTGGACGACCCGGATCAATTCCCTGTTTTTTGCCGTAAAGCTGAATGAAGTCCATCGCTTGAATAAGTAAATGGATGGTCCCCTCAAAGTTGTCAAGCGAAGTGTTCAATATTAATTTCGGGATTTTTTCAGGAAGCAATTCCAATGTCCTCTGGCATAACTTAATATCCCCAGGGCAAGTCAATGCAATAATTGCAGAATCTTCCTTTTTGTCAAACCATTGATGTCGACCGTGTGCGAAATGACGATAATCGCTCAAAAGAGAAGGGGCTAATCCTGCTTCTGAAAGTTTTGACTCAAGGTCAACCGCCACCGCATGATGAAAAGACCCATATAAGATTGTAAAACAGGTATTGCGATTTACACGCTCTATGAATTCGAGATAAAATGAAGTGGGCAAATTGTCGATCATTCTCTTTAAAGGCTGAAACATGATAGCCTTATACAAAATAACGAAATAAGCGACCAAAGAATTTGTAGCAAGAAATCCATCTTTCCCAGACGGTGGCTTAAACTCAAAGTTGGCACAAGAAGAATAATTTGCTGATAATGCCTTTAATTTCGTTTTTTCCCGCATGCAAATGTTAATAACTGAAACAGGCTCACTTTCAATTGCCTTTTTAAACGCAAATAAAATATCAGTATTACTGCCACTTGCACTGATAAAGATCAAGTTGCTTTTACGAATAGTCGCCTTGGCATAAAATAATTCCAAAGGGGTAATTGCTTTGGCAAAGATCCCCCGGCTCGTCAATAAATCCGCCGCATACACGCAGGCGCTAAACGAACCACCAGACCCAACGATGTAAACAGGGTGATAATATTTGCCAATGAGTTCTGTGAGCATTTTTAGATCAAGCCCTGCCGCCCAGGTTACTGTTCCTGGCAATAATTCTAATTCACGTTCAAACGGTTTTCCCATAAAGTGTAAATATATAACATTAAAGGTAAGATATTAGCACAGAAAAAACTAAATAATTTAGCAGTTCAAGCTAAACTATCTATCAAATAAGACATAGACTTATAAACACACACTAAAAAAAATTTGCGCAGCCAATTGGTTGCGCATATATTTACTACCAGTTGGCTGCATATTTAAAGCACATGTATGAAACGGGATATTTTAAAAGCCATTGCCCACCCTGCCCGGCGGGCCATACTGGTGCTTATTGCCATGCAGGTTATTACAACCAACGCCATTGCCCGGCATTTTGATATTACCCGCCAAAGTATATCCAAACACCTGCGCATAACAAACGAGTGTGGCCTGCTGGCGCAGAAACAGGAAGGCCGGGAAATATTTTGTGCGCTTACAATGGATAAATTGGCTTAGATTGATACCTGGCTGGCATAGTTGCGCAACGTAACAGAACAACAATTTATATAACTGGATGACGTAGTATTGCTTACACTTAAACATAACAAAAAATGAGCTTGCTGTTTGATTTTACCGTAGATAAAACCGCTAAAACCATTAACATCACCCGCGAGTTTACAGCCAGCCTTACTGCTGTATGGGATGCCTTTACCAAAGCCGAAATATTAGACAAGTGGATTGCACCTAAACCATTACGGGCCCAAACAAAAGTGATGGACTTTAGGGTAGGCGGCCGTTGGCAGTATTGCATGATATCTGCAGAGAAAATATTGGGCTGGAGCCTGGCAGAATATATTGCTATTGACAAACCGGTGAGCTTTACCACGCGCAACTGCTTTTGCGATGAAGAGGGCAGGCAACTGGGTACAGCCTCCTCCATTACCACCAATACCTTTAAGCAGGTGGAAAGCATTACCACAGTGTACATTGTAAAACAGTTTGACGAACTTGCTACCATTGAAATGATGGCTACCAACGGCTTTAAAGAGGGCAGCGCTATGGGCTACCAAAACCTTGATGAATACTTTAGCAGCCTGCGTGCCAACCAATAATTTACCGTTCACCCAAATGGGTAAAGTTGCTGAGAAGCAGGTAACTACTCAATAGCCTTAAACGGTTAACATTGATATGCACATTACCCTAAGCCCCTGTGCGTATTTGGTCAATTACAATTAAGTATCAGGGGCGATAAATCGTAGCATTTACACAGCAACATAAAGAAAAAAAAGGCATTAGCAATATGGCCATTAACTGGGATAGATTCATAAAAAGAGACAGAAGCTCGTTGCTGTTTGGCGGCATTATGTACCTTTTAATTGCTGCGTTTTTTTTGTTCGCTTACTTTACAAGAGAGCCTCTTAACACCAAAAACGACCTTGTTTTTATCAGCGGGCCTTTTGAAGAATACAGGTGGGTCGACTTAGGCGGGCGAAACGGCTCATCCCTAACTTTTGCATTGCAGAATTACAACAACAGGTTTAAAATAAAAGCTGATTTCTATTCTATTTTAAACAAAGACAAATTTTTGGCAATCCCCCGTGGCGATACATTAACCATTGGTATACCTAAAAGTTTTACCAAATATCTTAACACTCATAAAAATCTTTTTTTTGTTTATTCCATCGCCTCAAAAAACTGCACCTACCTCAAGGTAGAGGATGCAATAGCCAAACACAATTCGCCGTTTTTATTATTTGCAGCCGGTTTTTTTGCCGTTGGCGGGTATGCTTCTATTTATCTTGGCCGGAGGGCAAAAATAAAAAAGGTGGCAGCATAGCCCGCCACTGCATCCTTCTCCCCTTTATGGCTTCTAAAACAAGCCCGCTATACCAACAACAGCTTTCGGCAAAGCAGCCACGCCCAAATACGCACCCTGGCCCGTATTGCCAGCCGGGGCAGCCAGGTGAAATGGGGGTTTAACGCAACAAAACTGCCATTTTTAACATCAACCAACACAATTTTATCTTTTCTAAAAAAATAGTTTTATTTTTAGCTGCTGGTTGCCATTACTACCTTTCCTAAACCAAACTGCCTGCTATATGAAAAAAACATCCCTTTGCTTTATTGCACTGCTTTTAGTATGCCTAACTGTTACTGCACAACACACCGTAATTGAAATAGATTCCATCGCTGGTAAAACCATAACAGCCCTTCGCCTTCAAAGTAAGGAAAAAATACTGCTGCAAACCGACCGCAAGGTGTTTGCTGCGGGCGAAAAAATATGGTTTAAAGCTTATTTGGTTAAAGCGCTTAACAACCGCATGGACTCCGTTAGCAAAAGCTTGTTTGTAGACCTGGTAAACGACAGCGATAAGGTAATTAAACAACTGGTGCTTAATGCGGTTGCCATGCGCACCAATGGCATGATACAACTTGGCGATTCGCTGCCCTCGGGCTATTACTGGCTGCGCGGCTACACCCAACAAATGGTGAAGCAGGATACTGAAAGCATAACCGTATTGCCTTTGTATGTTATAAATGCCAAAAAACCACAAACCGGCGCAAAGGTGGCTGATACAAAAGTAAAAGGCCAGTTTAAAATAAATTTTTACCCGGAAGGTGGCACCTTAATTACCGGCCTAACCTCTACGGGCGCATTACAAGTGCAGGACGATAATGGCAACCCGGTGGTTACCACAGGTGTTATTGTAAACTCGCAGGACTCCCTTATTACAAACTTTACCACCAACAGGTTTGGCCTGGCGCGCATTTCGTTTTACCCAAAATGGTTTCAAAAATACCAGGCCATTGTACACGCACCCAACGGGCAGGATATTAAATACCCATTACAGGCGTGGGACCCTTTTGCAGCACAAATTTCCGTTATAAAACAATCGAAGGACGAACTGCAAACCTACATCACCCTCGAAGACTCCATCTATACCAGGAAGTACACCACTTACCTGCTGGCCGTAAGCAAAGACAGTGTGTGCTTTGCCGGTATTGGCAGGGGCATGTGCGAGGTGGATATACCCCTGAAAGATTTTCCGGGTGGGGTGGCCACCCTGCTGCTGTTTAACGAAAATAAACAACTGGTAAGCGAAAGGGATGTGTTTATTAACAAAGATAACTTTACCCTTAACATTACCCCCGATAAAGCACGCTATACAACCCGCGATAAAGCAAACCTGGTGCTTGATGTAACAGGGCCCGATGGCAAACCGCTGGTGGCTGCTTTAAGCGTATCGGTAGAGGACGACCGTGTTATGGAAGTATCGGACAAACTGGAAACCGACACGCTGCAACCCGCTGTGCTGGATGTAAATGATTGGTTAACAAAATACAAAAACAACCTTACCAGGGAAGAAATTGACGTGCTGATGCTGGCGCATGCCCCCCGGTTTAAAAACATACAGGCCTTGGCACAAAACACCAACCAGCCCTTTAACGATAACAACGAACTGCTGTTGTACCTTAAAGGCAGGGTTTTAGATGAAAAAGGCAAACCCCAGGAAAAGAAGATTATTACTGAAATAACAAAGGTTAACAACAACACCTATTTTGATGTGGATACTACCGGCATAGGCGGCGGCTTTAGGCTTAACATGCCTGAAAATAAGGATAACATGCTGCTTATGCTGCAGGTTACCAATAAACGC
>CAZRDD010000022.1:0-20476 GCA_964598675.1 uncultured Parafilimonas sp. | reverse complement strand
AGCTACTGTCTGCCGTCCAGGCAGCACTTCCACTGTTTAAACGTTCAGTGGTAATGGGTACAATTTTCATGTCGCGTATGTCAACCACACAAACCTGGCTGTTAAGGTTTTCTATACCCCTTGTAAAATTGAGGAAACGGCTGTTGGGCGACCATCCAATTTCGTTGATGCCTGCGTAGGAGTCAGGGTACTCAAACTTTACCTCACCCGAGGCAATCTCTGCAATGCGCAGCACCTCGTTTTTATCATCGTAAGCCACATATTTTCCGTCTGGCGAAACGGCAAAAGTGGTGATAAGCGTTTTACTGTTTTTGGTTACCTGCACAGGGGTGTCGCTGCCATCGGCATTCATTTTCCATATTTCAAATTCCCCGCTTTCGTCAGAAAGTACGGCCAGGCTTTTTTCATTGATAAAATGTACCTGTTTAAAACGGATGCCGCTTTTGCGTGTAACCTCCACCCAGCGGTCGCTTTTAGCGGGCGATACAAACAACCGCCCGCGGCTGATGATGGCTGCATAATTACCGTTGGGTGATATATCGCCCGCAGAAATGCTGTTTACCGGGCTTTTTATCCACTTGGGCTTGCGTTGGTCAAAATCTGAAAGCAGGTTTATGTCCAGCAACTTTTCCTGGTTGGTGGCAATGTCGTACAACCAGATGTCGGCCCCTTTTTGGTACACGATTTTGGATTGCCAGATAGAGGGCGACTGAATATCCCAGCCTTTTGAAAAAGTTTGCTGTTTCAGGTCTTTGCCGTCTTTATCCATTGACCATATATTCATGGTGCCATCCCTGTCGGTAAGAAAATATACCCGGTTGTTGTAAAGCATGGGGCTGGTGCTGGTGCCATCAAAATCGCCGGTGAGGCATTTTGCTTCCTGCTTGCCATCAAACTTCCAAATCTGCTCGATAAAACCGCCTTTGTACCTTTTGGTTTTACTGCCCTGGTTTGGCAGGCGGGTAAAATACAGTATGCCCGCATCATCGTAGTTGCCGTACGAAGCCTGTGCAAGCGGAATAACATCGCGGGTAAGCGTTGCAGGGTCTAACAACACCAACTGCGGGTCGGGCAGTTTGTTGTATTTTGATGTACGGTAAATAATTTTACCCTCCTTTGTAAAGCCCTGGGCCTGAACATAATACCCGTCAAAATCGTAGGTTAGGCGTTTGGGTACACCGCCGTTAAGGTCCATCGTGTATAGTTCGGTTACGCCCTCGTACTGGCCTGAAAAAACAAGCTGTTTGCCATCGGGCGATATTACCGGGTTGGTTTCAACCCCCTGGTTGGTGGTTAAACGGGCGGAGGTGCCTGTGGCAATATCAAACTTCCACAAGTCGCCTTCGGCGGTAAATACTACGGTGTTCTGGTTAATGGCCGGGGTGCGGTAGTACCCCTTTTGCTGTGCTGTTACGGCGCCAGCAAGCATAAGCATGCAAAGTGCTGATAGCAATAATTTAGGTTGCATATTTTGATTTAGAGCAATGAATATAAAACATAGTTTTAAGAGATTGCCCCGCCAACGTAATTTTTATGGACGAACGGAGATTTTGCGGGATGCTTATTCAACTTTCATTAGCTCGTTCTCAATTTCTTCAACGGTGGGCAAGCTACTTTTTAAGTTTTCTAGCAGAATGCCAGTAAACTGAAATTCACTTACTCCCATAGGCTTGTTAATATCTCTCAATGCAAAGTTGACAAATTGAATAGTCTCATTTTCGCTTAATTGGTCTACAGGTTGTTGACCAATTAACGGATTACAAAAAGTGTAAAATCTTTTACAATATTTTAAATTGGTTTCAGAAAGCCACTTCATTTCGGGAAACACTGATTTTAAATCATTTGATAATTGGCTTATTAATTTATCACCCCATTGTGTATTTAGCTGCTTTCCAAAAATCATTTTGCCCCCCTCGCTAATTCTCCTGCCTGGTGAGCATATCCTTTTTCACCTTCTCCCAAAAGCCATCAAAACCGCTTTTTTCGCTGGCTGCCCAATCCTCAAACTGCCGTTGTAATTTTTGTTTGCGCTGCAGTTTTGCTTCCTCAAAAAACTGGCGGATAAACTCGCTGTCCTGCTCAAAAGCGGTTTGGTTATACAGCTCTTTAAGCTGTTGCTCTTTTTGTATGTTGCTTTGCGCGATAGCTTTTTCCATTTCCTCCTTTAGCCGCACCCGCTCATCGTAAGTGCCGTTTGGCAAAATGGTTTTGGCTATTACCGGCATCAACTCAATCAGTACCAATATGGTAATAAGCAGGTAATATCTGAAAGCCGCGGCGCTATTACCTGCAATAAGGTGCTGCAAAGCCTGTATACGCGTTAAAAAACCATCGTTCAATAGCGCATCGTAGGCTTTTTGTTCGGTTTGTTTACGCGCCTCAATGGCGGCAAGGGCGCTGTCTGCCGCCTGCATGCGTGGTTGCAGTTGGGCGCTCTCCTGCTGGTAGGCGGCATCAAGTTTTTCGTAGGCATATTTTTTTGCCTGAGCAATATCTTTAAGCCCAATTTTATGGCTGCCGCCTGTACCATCGGTTTCTGCAATAAAGGCATTTCGTGCAGCGCTAACCTCATTATACCGGTCATTTAACTGTTGTTGCCACTGGCTTTTTTGCTGTAACAGTTCCGCTTTTTTGGCGTAAAACAAACTGTCTTCCTGCTGCTGTTTATCCCTGCGGCGTTGTTCGTTATCCAGCGATATTTGCACATGAATTTCCTTATCAAAAAGATACAATAATGCTGGTTGGGCCATAAACGTGCCAATGGTTAATGCCAGCACCGCGCGAAAAGCCAGCGGTACCAGCTTACGCTTATTTTTTGCGCTGATGCCTTTAATAAGGGCGCGGTCAATACTAAGAATGATACCACCCATAAAAATACCCAGCAAAACGGCACTAAGGGTGCTGCTTACCACAGTGGTGAAAAAATACGTCCATGCAAGGGTGGCAAACACCCAGGTACCCAGCACGGCCATGCCTGTTATAGCGTAGCGGTTACGGTCTATGGCACACTCAACAATAATATCCTGTTCGGCAGTGGAGAGCCACCACAGAAAACGGGTAAACAAATGCGGCTTGTAGCCTTCCCTTTGGGAAAGCGTTTGTACTGGCTGCTGCATAACAGAGCGTAATTATATTTGGTTAAGAAAAATTTGGTGGTTAGGCGGGAACGGTAAAATAACGCCGAATGTTTGTAATAATTATAAAGCCACAGATGTTTATTTTATACAGCATTTATAAAGTATAAAAGGCAAGAATGTAAGGCTGGTGGCCCTGGTTAAATAAGTTCATTTAAGGTCTAAACTGCTATTACCGGCCAACGGTGTGTAGACAAAACAGGTAATACTCCCCGTTTTGAAGGCTGCCGCCCACCATAAACCCGCAATTATGGCATAAATTTTACCGCTGGCACAATGTTTTATGGTTAAATCTTATCTTAAAATAGGCAAAGTGGTATCAATCCCTACCTTTGCCGCTCAATTTTTCGTTTTATATGAATATGGACAAAAACTCGGTTATTGGGTTTATACTCATAGCCATTTTAGTGGTAGGGTTTATGTGGTACTCCGGCAAGCAACAGCAGGAAGCGAGTATTGCTCAAAAGCATTACGATGACTCAGTTAGGCTGAAGAAACAAAATGACAGCATATTTGTTGCCCAACATGCACCAAAAGTTGCTGACACCAGCAAAGCAGGCCACGCCGTAAACGGTGCAAGCAGTATAGCTACAAGCTTTATGGGTACCGAACAGTTGACCGTTGTTGAAAACAACCTGTTTAAAGCAACTTTTACCAATAAAGGTGCCCGCCTTAAAAGCGTGGAGCTTAAAAACTACAAAACCACCGGCACGGACCATAATGTGATACTTTCCGGCGGCGAGGATGGCAACATGGGCTACAGCATTAACGTAGACGGCACCACCAAGCCAACGTACAACCTGTATTTTGGGGCTGGCAAAGTTGATTCCGCTGCTGATGGTACTAAAACAGTAAGCTTTACCCTGGCAGACTCTACCGGGCAAAGCATTACGCACCAATACATTGTTAAACCGAACAACTATTTAATTGACTGGAACGTTGACCTTAACGGTGCGGATAAGCTGTTGAGCCAGGGTGCCTTTAATTTTGAATGGCAGGCACACCCTGTACAACACGAAAAAAGCGCCAGTTACGAGAGGCAGCAAAGCAATGTTTGCTTTTATGAGGATAATAATTTTGACTACATATCCAGTAAAAACACGCGCACGCTTGAGAAAAATGTACAATGGGTTGGCTTTGTGCAGCAGTTTTTCAACACAACGGTTATAGCCAAACCCGGCTTTAATTTTACCAATGGCGATATACAATGGGCACACCGGACCGATACAACAAGGGTTTTAGGTGATTTAACGCTAAAACTACAGGGTAAGGCTGCGTTGGCCAACCACGTTACCATACCATTACAATTGTATTTTGGCCCAACTGACTACAGCATATTATCAAAACAGCCTGTTGAGGATATGGCCAAAATGGTTAACCTGGGCCGCGACCTTTATTCATTTGTTAGGCCGATTAACAGGTTTATCATCATGCCTGTGTTTGGCTTTTTCAGCGGTATTGTAAGCAACTTTGGCTGGGCTATTTTACTGCTTACCCTTTTTATAAGGCTTATAACATCGCCCCTTACTTACACCAGTTATTTAAGTGGTGCCAA
The DNA here is from genome assembly GCA_964598675.1 of uncultured Parafilimonas sp. Lineage (GTDB taxonomy): Bacteria > Bacteroidota > Bacteroidia > Chitinophagales > Chitinophagaceae > JABDFW01. Next base: position 15,787 of record CAZRDD010000022.1, on the reverse strand, counting down.
AATGAAAGTTTTGCGCCCGGAACTGGATAAAATAAAAGAGAAAACAGGTGATAACCAGCAGGCGTTTGCTATGGAACAGATGAAACTGTTCCGCGAGGCGGGCGTTAACCCCCTGGGTGGTTGTATACCGGCTTTGCTGCAAATACCCATCTTCTTTGCGTTGTTCAGCTTTTTTAACTCAAATATTAACCTGCGTGGTGTACACTTTTTGTGGTCGCACGACCTGTCGAGCTTTGACGACTTTTTTAAGTTTAAAAGCGATATACCCATTATAGGCGACCACGTAGGCCTGTTTACATTAACGGCTATTATTACCAGCTTCCTTATATCGCTGTATAACATGAACAATACGCCTGCACAAGCAGGCCCTAATGCAGCGGCCATGAAGTACATGCCGTACATCTTTCCATTTGTGCTGTTCTTTGTATTCAACAAATTACCGTCGGCATTAACATGGTACTACACCGTATCAAACATTATCACCCTCGCACTGCAATTTGTAATACAAACCTATATTATCAACCACGATAAAATATTGGCACAAATTGAGGTGAAACGCAAAGCCCCTAAAACACAAAGCAAGTTTCAGGAGCGCTATGCACAGGTAGTGGAAACCCAAAAGAAAGTACAGGAACTGAAGAATAAGAACCAGGGCAAGAAATAGCCGCTGTTTTATAACATAAATACGGGTTCACAAATTTCATATTTACATGAAGCATTTGTGAACCCGTAATTTTTTTAGGCCTATTTAACCTGTGCCCGGCGTTGCATAACCTCGTGCCAGGTGGTTAAAATAATATGCTCATCTTCCAAAGCTTTTTTAAATACAGGGTTCATCATCGTTAACATATCCCCCCTGCGTACGGCACCACTGGCAGAAATATGCTCAAATATGGGCGAAGTATCTGTACTGTGCATAATCATCATGGTAAGGCCCGGTTTAAGTTCTTTAAGGGCTGCCACGTATTTGGCCGTTTTAAAGCGCTGTAGTTTTGTATCATCATTCCTTACACTATCGGGTATGGGCCAGTCGTATGTAGTGTTGTGCAAGTCGTCAAGCACGGGCAAGCCTGAACTCCACAGCATTTTACCAGCAATACGCGCCTGCTCCAGTGTGGAGCCAGCTGCCTTCAACTGCAGGGCTATCAGTGTATTGTGGCCGCCAGGCATCATCACCGGTATATGGTTTTCAATACCCAGTTTAATGTAGCGCTCAGTAAAGGCGGGTGTTGCAAACAAGGTACCCATGTGGGAGTCGAGGTGTGTTGGCTCAAAACCCATGCTGCGGGCCAGCGCAAGCTGGGCTTTAATTTCTTTATCCACTTCATCGGCAGTAGCATGCACAGCCACTTCTTCCACCGAAGGCCACATATAACCTTCCTTATCTACCAGCCCCGGCACAACTGTTTTGCCTGCCAGCGGCCCCCAGCGGTAATCTTTCCATTCACTGGTAAGGGTAAGGTGCAGCCCTGCATCCATACCGGGGTGCTGTTTAAGGTAATGCACAAAACCAGGCACCCAGGGGCAGGGCATCATCACGCTTACTGATGTGGCAGCACCTTTTGTAATTGATTTTATGGCCCCTTCATTACTGTCGTAGCTCATACCGGCATCATCCACATGCAGTATTACCACTTTAGCACCTTTGGGAAAGCCTAATTTCTCAGCATACGTACTATCGGCTACCTGTGCGTGGCCTGCCACTGCCCAGAGTGCCATCATAAAAACGGGTAATAATTTTTTCATAAGCAAACTATTATCATTAGTGTTATTGAAGGAATGAAGTTAATGTGCAGGGGCGACTAAATAAAACATAAATGTTTTGTTTTATATGAAGATTAAAAGGCATAAGCAAATTACAGGGGCCACTTTTTTGCATAACTTGTATTTAAAAAACAGCCAGCCATGCAAAAAATATTACTCGCAGCAGCGTTTCTGCTTAGTGCTGCGGCTTTACAAGCCCAAACCAATGCCCCAAAGGACATTGTTGCTATTAAAGCTGCAAGAGCGGCCAGTAATAAGGCCATAGCCAGCCACAACGTACCAGGTATTGTTGAAAATTTTATGCCGGATTATATTATTGTAACGGGCCGTGGCAAACGGGTAACAGGTAAGGATACCGTTACCGCTTTTTGGAAGCAAACCTTTGCCGACATGCCGGGGGCGGTATATGTACGTACTCCTTTAAACATCACCATAAGCAAGAACGATACGCTGGCCTGGGAAACAGGCAGGTGGACAGCCATACATAGCTACAGCGGCGGCGGCAACTACTCCGCCCAATGGCATAAAATCAACGGGGTTTGGCAAACACAGGCCGAGTTGTTTGTATCGCTTGAAAAGTAATTACAGGCATATTCTTAAACGAACATTGCCACCTTTAAGGTTGCACTGGATATTTGATTTAAACAGAGGGTAGGAATATTTATTCATGTTTCTTCTTTCACCCAATTTAACAGTGGCATTGCCGGATAAAATTAAATTTAAGCCAAAACAGCAATTCTTCAGCACGCAAGCAAATAAAAAGCAGGCACACTGGCCTGCTCAATACAATCATTCAATTAAATCCTTTTTCACTTGCCTTTGCTGCCTATAAAAAGTGCCGCCCCGGTAAGGGCAAGGTCTTTAAGCAGCCCGGCAAAAAAGGAACCTGTTGTGTCCGTTCCATGTATAACAGGCGGCAGTTGAATCGTCAAGGCAATAATAAACAGCAGTGCCGCCAGCAAATACGCCGCCAGGCGCGACTTTACATTGATAATAATGGCCACACCTGCCAGTATTAATGCCAACCCGGAAAAGTACACAAAAAAAGTGGCTGCCGGTAAAAAGGCGGGTACGTAACCAGCCATACCTGCGCCTGCTTTTAGATGGTTAATACCAAACATGATCATTACAAGGGAATACAGGATAGCGCCTATCCTGGAGACAAGATTATTATTCATATACAATCGTTTAGCTTGTAAGATAAATAAATTGCCCGTTTTTGTCTTAATAAAACTTTTTTTAACCTCAGCCGGTAACGCCCCTTAACTTTACCTTGTATTCAATTACCACCAAAGCGTATTATATGGGCAAGTTTTTTGAGAGCATACAACCGCACCACCAACAGTTTATACAGCACCAGAAAATGTTTTTTACAGCCACCGCGCCCTTTGGCAATCAAGGCCATGTAAACCTATCGCCCAAAGGGTTAGACAGCTTTAGGGTGCTTTCGGCCAACCGGGTAGCTTATATGGATATTGTGGGCAGCGGCAACGAAACCTCTGCCCACCTGCTGGAAAACGGGCGTATTACTTTTATGTTCTGCGCGTTTGACGGGCCGCCCAATATTTTAAGGCTGTATGGCACCGGCTACACCGTGCTACCCGGCAGTGCCGAATGGGAAGAACTGAGCAACCATTTTACCATTGGCCTTGCCACACGCCAGATTATAGTGGCAGATATACATAAGGTGCAAACATCCTGCGGGTTTAGTGTTCCGTTGTACGAATATGCAGGTGAGCGTGACCATGCCCAAAAATGGGCAGAGAAAAAAGGGGTGGAAGGCCTGGAAGCCTACAAACAGGAGAAAAACCGCGTAAGTATGGATGGGCTTAAAACCGCGCTTTGGTAAGCGTCTTTCTAATAGCACCCGCCTTGTATAACATCATTCCCAAACATTGCTTTTACAGGAGCAATCCCAAACAACTATACACTGCATGAGAAAATATATCATCTTTTTGCTGCTGCCTTTTCAGCTTGCGGCTCAACAACCCAGCCAGGCAACCATACAGCGTTACCAGCAGCAGGCAAAACAGGTTAACATTATAAGAGACAACTGGGGCATACCGCATATTTATGGCAAAACGGATGCTGATGCTGTTTTTGGTTTGCTGTACGCCCAATGCGAGGATGATTTTAACCGGGTGGAGATGAATTATATTGAAAAGCTGGGAAGGCTTGCGGAGGTAAATGGCGAAAAAGATTTGTACAGCGACCTTCTGGTAAGGCTGGTAATTGACAGCGCTGATGCCAAAAAAGATTATGCCACAGCCCCCCTTTGGCTTAAAAAACTCTGCAATGCTTTTGCCGATGGTATTAATTATTACCTGTACACCCACCCTCAAACCAAGCCTTTGCTGTTACAGCATTTTGAGCCCTGGTACCCACTGTTGTGGACAGACGGCAGTATTGGTGCCATAAGCACGGCCGGGCTTGATGAAAAGGACCTGCAGGGCCTTTACGGTGGCACAGATGCCCCCGTTGCACTTGCGGAGAAGAAGTATGATGAAGAAAACTTAAGTGGCAGTAATGGCTTTGCATTCTCCCCGTCCGTTACGGCGAACGGCCATGCTATTTTATACATCAATCCCCATGTTACATTTTACTTCAGGCCGGAGGTGCAGGTGGTGAGCGAGGAGGGCCTTAACGTGTACGGTGCCGTTACCTGGGGCCAGTTTTTTGTATACCAGGGCTTTAACCAGCATTGTGGCTGGATGCACACCAGCAGTATGGTGGATGTATCCGACGCGTACATTGAAAAAATATCGCAGCAAAACAATAAGTGGGTGTATGAGTATGAGAATGCACAAAAACCCGTAACCGTAAAAAACATTACCCTTGCATACAAACAGGCAGATGGGGTACAGCAGCATAAAACCATACATGCCCTTTACACGCAGCACGGCCCCGTAATGGCCAAACGCAACGGGCAATGGTTAAGCGTACAATCGTACAACCGCAGCATTGTTAGCCTTGAGCAAAGCTGGCTGCGCACCAAAGCAACCAGTTTTGAAGATTTTAAAAAAGTGCTCGGCTTAAGGGCTAACACATCAAACAATACCGTTTATGCTGATGCCGAAGGCAATATTGCCTACTGGCATGGCAACCACGTGCCTGTACGTAACCCAAAATATAACTGGAACAGGCCGGTAGACGGTACTACCGCTGCCACCAACTGGAAAGGCCTGCATACCGTGGATGAACTGGTGCATATTTACAACCCCAAAAACGGCTGGCTGCAAAATTGTAATTCCACACCTTTTACTGCGGCAGGCAGCGAAAGTCCTAAAAAAGAGAATTATCCTGCTTACATGGCCCCCGACGGCGAAAACTTTCGTGGTATTAACGCCGTAAGGGTGTTGGGAAGTAGCAGCAGCTACACGCTGGATAAAGTGATTGCCGCCGGGTACGACAAAAGGCTTTCTTTTTTTGAAAGAATGATAACCGCTTTGTTGAAAGCTTATGATATTTTGCCGCAGCAGGACAGCCTTAAAACAACCCTGCAACCAGCCATTGAAGTATTGCGGAAATGGGATTACAACACTGGCGAAACCTCGGTTGCCACTACCCTTGCTATAGAATGGGCTACCAAACTGCTGCCCAAAATATTAAAAACCAGGGATGAAGATGATGAAGCTGATATTGTTGAGAAAACAGACCGTTTTGCCCAAAAAGCCTCAACTACCGACCTGCTGCCCCCGCTGTTAGCCACAATGAACGAGCTTACGGCAAATTGGGGTACCTGGCAGGTGCAATGGGGCGATATTAACCGCTTTCAACGTTTAACGGACGATATTGACTCCAACTACGATGATAAACTGCCCAGTTTGCCAGATGGCTTTGCATCCTCGCAATGGGGGCAATTGTCATCTTACGCAGGCCGTTACTTCCCCAATACCAAAAAACGCTATGGAGTTACCGGCAACAGCTTTATTTGCGCGGTGGAATTTGGTAAAAAAATAACGGCAAAATCGCTGCTGGCAGGCGGCGAAAGCGGCGATGTACATTCACCGCATTTTACCGACCAGGCCCTTATGTACACCCAGGGGCAATTTAAAGAGGTGCTGTTTTATAAGGAAGATGTGCTAAAACACATAGAAAAACAATACCACCCGGGGGAGTAGCCAAACATAACCGCTGCCTGCGTTTTATGCCCTTGCCGCCTGTACCAATTAATTATTGGCAATGGTGGCAAAATGTATCTTTAAGCATATTTCATTTTGTATGAAAAAGATACTTCTTTACGCACTGCTATGCACAATGTATTTTACCGTGAATGCACAAACGCAGCAAGAAAAAATTGATTCAGTTTGCACACTGATGAAAAAATACTTTAATGCAAAGGATGCCGAAGGTATTTATGCACTTACCGGCGAGGAATTTCGCAAGCAACTGCCCGCAGATAAGTTTAAAGAAGTATGCGCCAATAACCTTTTTCCATTGGGCGCTATTAAGGAAACAGTGCTTGAGCAATATGCTGATGGCATAAACAAATACAAAGCTGTATTTGGTGCAGTCACACTCGACTTGTTGATGAACCTTGACAAAAACGACAAAATTGCGCTTTTCCTGTTCAGGCCATACACGGCACCCGCCAGCAAAAAAACAGGCAAAGTGCCTTTTGCCAATCCGTTAAGCACCAGCCTTGATAAAGCGGTGGACAGCCTTTTACAGCCTTTTATTACACAGGCCAATACTGTTGGGGTAAGTATTGCTGTTTTGGTTAATGGCAAGGGATATTATTACGGCTACGGCGAAACGGCCAAAGGCAGTAACCATGTGCCTGAACCCAATACCATTTTTGAAATTGGGTCAATTTCAAAAACATTTACCGCTACACTGCTTGCTGATGCTGTAAATAAAAGCAAAATAAACCTTGATGACCCAGCCAATAAATACCTGCCGGATTCTGTTCCGCAACTATCATTTAACGGCACACTTGTTACTATCAAATCACTTATCAACCACTCCTCTGGCTTACCCCGCATGCCCGATAACTTTACCGGTGTTGATATGAACGACCCCTATAAAGACTACGACGACAGCAAGATGTTCAACTTTTACAAGCATTTTAAGCCAACACGCAGTCCGGGTGAGAAATACGAATATTCCAACCTGGCCGTTGGTACGGTTGGGGTTATTTTGGAGAGGATAAACAAAGCGGCGTACGAAGACATGCTTTTAAACACTATTTGCAAACCACTGGGCATGAATGATACCCGGCAGTACCTGCGCAAGGAAGATTCGGCCCGTTTTGCAAAAGGCTATGCGGATGGTAATTATGCTGCCCCCTGGAATTTTAAGGCATTTACAGGTGCCGGTGCTATACGCTCCACCGCTGCAGACATGGTAAAATATGCGCAAGCGCAATTGGGCAAAGCACCAGCAACTTTAAACAAAGCCATCCAGCTAACGCATGCTGTAACCTTTAAAACCAATGAGGCCACCGTTGCCCTTGCATGGCATATTATAAAGCCCGGCACTGATGAGCTACTGTTTCACAATGGCGGCACCGGCGGCTACCGCAGTTACCTTGCTGTAAACCTGCAAAAGAATTATGCGGTAGTAATGCTCTCTAACACCACCATAAGCGTTGATGGGATAGGTAATGATTTGATGAAATGGCTGGGCCGATGAACTGTTGATTTGACTGATAGGAGAGAGGGCTTTGATTGGGAGGAAACACCAATCTCCTATAGAGTCATGTAAAGTTGAAATAGTCGGTTAACCCCTTTTTAATTTAATCGTTGTCTTATCATTGGCGGATTGCCAGCTTATCACTGCTCCTTTATTATTGCGGTCTTATTGCCAGGCCGTGGCCTGTTTTTTTATTGAATCTATGTTATCTATTCACCTGTTCAAGCATTGCCCAATCAATAAGTTCAATTCTATTTCAACCATATTTAGCCAATTGCTATGCCTGGGCTTATTAATAAACTCAAACCTGTCACATTTCCTTTTAGCATCTTCCGGCGCGAAAGCTTCATATAAAAAAACAGCAGATTTATGCATCGCCGGATTGTCCATCACTAAACTGATTTTTTTTGCCGATGGGTAGTAGTTATCTGATATTTCTCTTATCAATAAAGCCCTTTTTGGCTTTCCTTTCAGTAACCTTTACATAGCTTTTGCCTGCTAAGAGTCATTAACAATAAATATACTGGCTACACCGCACCGCTTATATTCAAAATCTTGTTTAACATCGCTTCCTGGCTTCCTTGTTATCGGAGTGCGCATTTCTTTTATTAGTTGCTTTGGCGACCCTTTAGAGAACGCACACTTTGCCAGATTGCAGCCTGCCAGCAATACAATTAAGCCTATACAATAATTAAAAGCAGCAGCAATGGCTGCTTTTTTATCGGTAAGCCTCATGGCTGAAAAAAACAATCACCGTTTCTTTAAAAATAAAGATGTGTTATCCCGGGTTACCTTGCTTTTTAAATGTTGGCACTTAAGTATAAATAGCATTTTTTATTTTGTTTACTCACCAAACAAAATAAACAGCAAAAGCACCTTCAATGTATTCCTCTCTATTCCTTACTGGTGTTATCTTCCAGTGGGATTTGCCAGCATTTATTGAACACATTGCCTAATAGACAAACCCCGAATCTTATAATAAACAAACAGCCCCCACTTTTTTGGTGGAGGCTGTTTGTTTATTACTTGTTTGGTAATTAGAAGCTGTATTTAACCCCAAACTGGCCTTGCCAACGGCTGTTAACAGGGTCGTTTGTGTAGTAATGGTCGGTACCTGCAGGTGGTGCCAGGAAGTTATACGTTGGTGTATAACCGCTTGAAGGCAACCCTGGTTTTATGCCGTTTGCATCCTTAACAAATTTCAGGAAGTTAACGGTATAGTTGTTAACGTTGGTAACAAATGTAACGTGGCCCCAATTGTTGTTAATAAAGTTAAGCACGTTAAACAGGTCGAAACTGAGCGTTAAAATGTGTTGTTTGTTTTTGCTGCTCAGGTGAAACTCGTGCATTATTTTAAGGTCAAGCTCATGGTTCCATGGTGTGCGCAGTGCATTACGCTCTGCATACTGGCCGCGGTGCTTGCTCAAATATTTATCGCTTTCAATAAACTTCTCTAAATCGGCGCGTTGTTGGTCGGCAGAGTAAGTTACTACGCCGCTTGAATTTTTAATATCGCCGAGGTTAATATCGTTGGCATCTTTAGGTATATAAGCCAACGGTGCATTAGATGAGTTGTTGAATGGGGCACTTGTATAAATAAGCGAATAAGGGTTGCCAGACTGGCCTGAATAGAAGAACGTAACGGAAGTTACATTTTTTGCATTCCAGTGCAGATTACCGCTTATAGTACCTACTATACGGTGGCGAAGGTCGAAGTTGGAGTAAGCAAGGCCTGCATTTTGAGGGTTAACAGCGGGGTTAACCTCGTAGTTACTCTGAAATGAGTTACGTATACCATTGCTTACATCTTTACTTATACCATAAGTATAAGCGGCCATCCAGCTAAAGTTAAATACCGACTTTACGCCAACCCTTATATTGTTGGTAACCTTGCTTATTTGTGCTGTTAAGTTATAACGGTAACCATCAGAAGTGTTGGTAAGAAAATATACGTTTGAGTATTGGGTATTGTTTTTGCCAGCAGCACCACTAAGGTATACTGGTGTTTGTGTGGGGCCTGTTGTAAAATACTGCACACCACTATCTTTTACGTTAATCTGCTGAAATTTAACATCATACACTGTTTTGGTGTACATCGCATCCAACGTTACTTTATAACCCCTGCCAAACTTAACATCAAGGGCTACGTTTGAGCGCCAAATGGTAGGTAACTTAAAGTTGTTGTCAACGATGTCCAGCTCGCGGGTGGCTGATGCGCCAGAACCACCGTATTTAGATACGGTATCTTTTAAATGGGTTGGGTCTAAAGCAATGCCGATAGCTGTGTTGCTTGGTTTGTAGTCAATATTGCCATAAGTGTTACCAGTTAATACTGATGCATAACCAAGCCATGCAAATGGCATACGGCCAACAAAAATACCAGTACCGCCACGCAGTACTAACGACTGGTTGCCTTTAATATCCCAGTTAAAACCAACTCTTGGTGAAAGGGTTGGCTGGCCCAGCCATTTGTTGTTAAGGTCTGCAAACGAAGTATGAGAATATGTTGCGGTGCCTGATGTTGGCTGATTGGTTGAATTTAAAGAACCATCAAGCGGAAAACTTTTGCTTAAAAAAGGATAGTCAACCCTTAAGCCTGGTGTAACTTTAAAGCGCCTGTTAACAGCAATTTCGTCTTCAGCATAAACGCTGGTAAGGTTTACTTTATAGTTGCTGCCTGCTACATTGTTGTAAAGCGCATCACGATCGTTTTTAGCTGAAGCATCCAGTGGATAAACACCACGTATGCGGGACGGAGTGCTTGCTAAAAATGAATTTAAACCGCCTGAATATTCCCAACGGCCGTTCCATGAGTTAAGGAAGCCGTAAGTAAGGTTATAAAACTCGTTATGGGTACCAAAAGTAAATTTGTTATTGCCTTTTACTAAAGTAAAGTTATCAGTAAACTCAATGGTTTGTTGCTTCATGTTATATACTGATGCTTCCCTCCATGTGCCAAGCCAAATTCTGCCATTGTCAATATCAATCAACGGGGTTGCAGATAAGCCAGAAATCTGCCCGTTACCATCCAATGGTGCCGGGTAGCTTCTGTATTCGTGTACATTAATATAACTTACAATAACCTGGTTGCTGGCATTATTGCTTATTTTGCTTTTTAACTCAGCCACCATGTTAAGGTTTTTGTCGTACTGTGTAAAGTCGGTAGACGAAAACTGAAAGTTGGTAGTGGTGCGTTCAAGGTTGTTACCACGGCCATTGGTATATAAAGCCCTAACGGTTAAGGTGTTTTTAGGGTCAAGGTTAAAATCTAAACGGCCAAAAAACTTATCGCTGTTGGTAAATATTTTATATGCGCCATAAGTACCAGGGCTATAATTGTAATTTGTTTTAAGGTAGCTTGTAATTTGCTGAGCTTCGGCCAGTGTCATAGCAGCGCCTGGGTCGCCTGCATTATAAAATGTAGGTTCCTGGCGGCGGGTTAACTCGTAGCTTGCAAAAAAGAATATCTTGTTTTTTACAATTGGGCCACCAATGGTAAAGCCTGTTTGGTAGTCGTGAAAGCTGGAGCCTATGCTTGTTTTAAGGCCATCAACACTTTTACCAACAAATGCCTGGTTACGGCCGTAACCGTAAACCGAGCCATGAAACTCGTTGGTACCACTTTTTGTAACGGCGTTTACACTGCCGCCGGTAAAGTTACCCAGCTTAACATCGTAAGGGGCAAGCTGCACCTGTACTTCCTGTATGGTTTCAATGCTGTAGGGGTTTGTGCGTGAGCCAGAACCAGCTGCACCGCTTTGGCCGCCACCGCTTTGGCCACCAAACGAGTTGCTGAAGCCAATAGCATCGTTATTAACGGCGCCATCCAAGGTAAGATTGTTATAACGAAAGTTACTTCCTGCAAAAGAGTTGTTGTTTGATTGTGGAGTAAGCCTGGTAAAATCGCCAAGGCTTCTGCCAATGCTGGGCAGTGCATTCATTTGTGCACGGCTTACCACAAGCCCTGCGCCACTTTGCCTTCTGCCTGCTGCAGCTACTGTAACCTCTTTTAATTCAGCGGCAGTTGCTTTTAAAACAAAAGTAATTTCGGGGTTATCGCCAAGTGTAAGGTTTATATCACTTTGCGTTTCTTCTTTAAAGCCTACTACCGAAATGCTAATGGTGTAAGGCCCGCCTGATTTAAGGTTAGGTACAACAAAGCGGCCTTTGTTGTTTGATTGTGCATGGGTAATGTAACCTGTAGGTTCGTGTTTAATGGTTATTGCTGCGCCTGGTATTATCGCGCCCGCAGCATCAGTAGTTAATCCGTAAAGCGTTGCTGTTGTTTCTTGTGCAAACGAAGGAATGGTTATAAAGGCTGCTATAGTAATTAGCAGCACGTACAATGTACGCTGTAGCATGTGTTAAAATTTGCGCAAAACAACGAAGCAGTTATTACTACAACGTTACTATAACGTTACGCCAATGTTACGCTAATGTTACCAAATTGTTAACACTATTGATAATCAATTTGTTAGAAACTAAACTGTAGGCGCATTGTTAACACATTATCCTTAACATCACCGGTGTAGCCGCTAATTTGGGTAGCTTCGTTTTTAACAAAATCGTACCACAGGTGCAGTTTAACGTTGGCTGACCAGTTGTACATATAGCCAATACCCAGGGTGCTGTACTTTATGTCTGCCGCACTCTCGCCCAGAGTGGCTTTTGAAATTTCGCTGCCTTTCATCATTGTATTAGGGTCGTACCAGTCGTATTTAACTGCTAACAGGTTTTTGGCATTAATACGGTGCAGCAGGTAAAAAATGGCTCCGTTAAAGTTGCGTGTATACACAGGCTCCTGTAACTGTGATGGTGGAGTTTCTGATGATGCAGCTGTTGCGGATTGTTTACCCCACCAATATTCGGCCCTTAGTTCAAGAGAGGATGTTTTTGAGAAAAGGTATTTAAACTGTGCTTCCATGCCATAATACTGCCTGGGGGCTTTGCCGCCTATGTTGTTGGCTGAAGAGTCGGTAATAAGTATGGCATTATTGCCCTGCCTGGCAAAACTGTACATGTAACGGGAGGTAGATACAATGCCGCCCTGCAGGGTTGAAAAACCGCCTGATACCAATAATGATTTACCAATGGGCACCGGTTTAATAATTGCCCTGGCGGCAAAATCTTTATAGCTGTCGAACTCCGTGGTGCCTGTAAGCCCCTCGCCGTTAAAAATGCCTGCTGAAACTTTAAGATATTTTAAAAAGCTGGTTTTCCTGTTAGGTTCAAATATGGCCATAGCCCCTAAATCTACTTCCCCACGCATCAGTGTTTGGCTTATTCTGGCCCTTTCGGGTGATTCCAACTGCCGCGTTGGTGCATTAATTTCGTAACTAAAAGGGCGCGAAACCATACCCACTGCAAATGAAAAAAGCTGCCACTTGTTTTCATAAATCTTGCCCCAAAACTCATTGATATTTAACCCTTTTTGAGTTCCGTCGAGTTCAAAACGCATTTCTGCCACTTTTTGTCCAAGTTTATTTATAGCGGTGTAATTGGTTTGCAAGCGGCCCCGCCTTATAATAAACCTGTTATTGCTGTATGGTTGAAAGTTACCACCTGCAAAACTGGCAGCGCCCTTTGTTTGTATTACCTGAAATTCAGGCTCCATAAACCCGGTTATATTTATTCCGCTTAGTTTTTTTAAAAGGCTGTCGATGTAGTCGCTGTTGTATTGGCTTACACTACGCTGCCTAACTATTATTGTATCCTGGCCCAATGCTGAAAGAGCAGTTAAAAAAAACACAACTAAAAGAAAAACAGGCGTTACAGAAGTTCTTTGGTAGTTCAAGAATGAAAAATTTGGTACGCAAAAGTATCAGTTTTGCTTTTCAATATTAATTAATTATTAATTAATTGTTACCAAATTGTTTCTTTTCGTCTTGTTTTAAAGTAGGTGCACGGATTAAAATTAGCAAAATTGATATTATTATACGCGCATTGTAACGCCAGCGAGAATTTCAACGCAGAAAAAGCCTCCAAATAAAAATTAATTATTATATATCTATATGCCTGCTTATGGCCAAATTTGTGCGTGCCAAAAAAAAGAATTTAGCTTTGCAGCAAACTTATCTACTAATGGGCATAAATATTGGCCGCATTTTTGTTCCTAAAGGCAAAATTTTTTACGATCTTTTTGAGGATGTGGTAGTAACCGTAAACCAGATGGCAGAATTGCTTAAGCTGGATGTACATGAGCTGGAATTTGACAAAAGAGCTGTTATTACCAAGCAAATTGAAGACCTGGAACACAAAAATGACGAAACAACCCATCGTATTTTTACAGAACTAGGCCGCAATTTTATTACCCCTTTCGACCGGGAGGATATTCACTACCTGGCTTCTGCCCTTGATGATATTGCAGATTATATACATTCTTCTGCCAAAAAGCTTAATTTTTACAGGGTTAACCCAAATGATACCGGCATACGTAAAATGGCCGACCTTGTATTGGAAGGGACTGTTCAAATTAAAAGTGCAGTGCTTGAACTGCGCAATATGAAGAATATGCGCAAAATAACTGATGCCCTGGTTAAGGTTAACAGTATTGAAAACCAGGCAGATGATATTTTTGATATGAGCGTAGACAGGCTTTTTCAAACAGAACCTGATGCTAAAGAGGTTATCAAGAAAAGGGAAATATACCATGCCCTTGAAACGGCTACCGACAAATGCGAAGATGCCGCCAATGTAATTGAGTCGATTATCATAAAATACGCTTAAATATTGCCTTGCCCTGGGGCTTGTACTTTTAATAGTATTGCTGTTTTAATAACCCCCTGTAGGGCGGGGCTAATAATAATTTACCGGTTATGCCAACTTTGCTAATAGTAATTGTGCTTCTTGCAATATTATTTGACTATATCAATGGCTTTCACGATGCGGCCAATTCTATTGCCACTATTGTATCTACAAAAGTGCTTACCCCTTTTCAAGCGGTTGTATGGGCTGCGTTCTTCAATTTTGTTGCCTATTTTGTTTTTAAGGAGCATGCCGTAGCCGATACAGTGGCTAAAACGGTACATGTGCAGTTTATTACTCTGCCAGTAATACTATCGGGTGTTGTTGCCGCCATTTGCTGGAACCTTTTTACGTGGTGGTATGGTATACCCTCCTCCTCATCGCACACCCTTATAGGTGGTTTTGCTGGTGCTGCCATTGCCCACGCGGGCTTTGGCTCAATTGATGCACAGAGTATTTATAAAACACTCATTTTTATAGTACTTGCACCGTTAATAGGTATGATAATATCAATATTTATTACCATTGTAACTGTACAAAAACGGTTTTGGCTTAAAATCGGTATTATCGCACTCGTAGTATCATCCTGTATATTATTCATCCCTTTTAAGCAGCCAAAACCAACTGATTTCTCTGTTTTGGGCTGGGGGCTTGATAAGCTGATGCTTTTTACGCTGGGCGTAATTTTTGTGGCTACCTATTTCTACAATTACCTGCGTGGCGAAAACGCTTACCGTACCGGCAATATGTTTAAAAGACTGCAATTGGTATCTTCGGCAGCATTAAGCCTTGGCCATGGTGGCAGCGATGCGCAAAAAGTAATGGGCATAATTGCCGCTGCTTTTGTGGCTGCTGGCAAATACCCCAATGTGCTTACAGCGTTGCACGATGCTTACTGGATACCGTTGGTTTGTTACTCTGCAATAAGCCTGGGTACATTGAGTGGTGGCTGGAAGATTGTAAAAACAATGGGTACCCGCATAACCAAAGTAACACCGCTGGAAGGTGTTTGCGCCGAAACTGCTGGTGCAATAACCCTTTTTGCTGCGGCAAACCTGGGGGCACCGGTAAGTACCACGCATACTATTACTGGTGCTATTATTGGTGTTGGTGCCACAAAAAGGCTTAGCGCTGTGCGTTGGGGTGTTACAGTTAACCTTATTTGGGCATGGGTGCTTACAATACCTGTTAGTGCACTGCTTGCTGCACTTGTTTATGCAATAGTTTCATTATTCCTTAAATAATATAATGCGCAGTATATAGCCGAGTTTTATTTATTTTGCACAAATATTCAAAAAAGCATGAATAAAATTCTGGTTACGGGTGGCTGTGGTTACATAGGTTCGCACACTGTTGTTGACCTTTTGGAAAACGGGTTTGAAGTTATCAGTATTGATGACAATTCGCGCTCCACAACTTACCTGCTGGATGGAATAGAGAAGATTACCGGCAAAAAAATAAAAAACTATAAAGTTGACCTGAAAAACTTTGACGAAACACTTGCTGTTTTTCAGGAAAATGAAGATATAACGGGCGTTATACACTTTGCTGCTTACAAAGCCGTTGGTGAATCTGTTGCGAAGCCGGTTGACTACTACGAAAACAACCTGTTTGGCCTGGTAAACCTCTTAAAATGTGTTAAGGA
>CAZRDD010000021.1:0-20588 GCA_964598675.1 uncultured Parafilimonas sp. | reverse complement strand
ACACTTACTGGTACAGAATACACTAAAGAATGTGTGAGGGCATTTAAAATAAACAACCTGCTTGTTCCTTCTATAAAAAAGCTATTGCTATCAGCAGCCTGCACACCATCAATACCCTCATTATTAGGCATAATACTCTTGAACAACTCCGGCTTCGCATCTGTTAAGCTGGAGGTAATAATTATTCTACCCTGTTTGTTACCTATACAATACCATCTGCCCGTTTTCTTAACAAAGTCAAAAGAGGTTTCCTTGGCGGCAACAGTAAAATTTTCGTTCAAGTGCCAGTCCTTGGTTTTATATACAACCAACAAGCCATCCGATAAACTGCTGTACCATGCATTACCTTGCTTGTCATACAACATATCCGTTATTGCCAAACCCTTTAAAGTGTCTGTATCATATAAACCAAAGCTTAATTTTTGCGTATTAATCAAAACCCGGCCCTTATTAACACTTATAGTATTTACTTTTTCCACAGTGTGCTTTGTAAACCAGGTTACAACCTCCCCCCCTTTAACACCTACGCCAAACAAGCCATCTCCAGTTTTGTCTGTTAAAAAAGCTGTGTCGCCGATTGTACAGGGATGTAGATTTTGCCATTGAGCCAATGTACCCTTAAATTTAAGCTTACTATGTAAATGTTGCAGGCCTGTGGCAGGTTTATATAAATACCACTCATTGGGGCCATACGCCAAAACTTTGTCGCCCAGGACACAGACAGAACCAATACCATCAAATGGCTCCTTCGTTTTCTCCTCCAAACTTACATACTTGCCTTCCATCGTTACCGTATTGCATACAAAAAGCCCTGCAATGCTGCTTATAACAAGCTCATCCCCAAGTAGTATCATCCGTGGAAAAATCACCTCTTTCTTAAAGTCATACTCTTTAAGAATAAACATTTTATCATGCTCAATATAAAATATTTGCCCGTTAAAATTGTGGCACCATATACGGCCAAAGCGGTCCTCCAATAAATCAGTCATACTAATGGAAGTCTCCTCCGGGTTTGAAAAGCTGGTAAAGCTTATGCCATCGTACCTGCTTACCCCCAAATTGTGCGCTATCCAAATAAACCCCTTTTTATCCAGCAACATATCGTACACCTCATTAGACGGGCAATGAGCCACCGGCTGTAACCGCTGAGCATGGCAACAGCAGCTTAAAAAAGCCAACCCCGCAAAAAGACATATAATTTTATTCATTCAAGAACAGGATGCACTCGTGAGCAATTTTTACTAATATATAACTTAACCGCAGCAATTAAAAGGCTAAAAGGATTTTATGTAATTTTTTATGGCATAAACAGCAAAGCCTTAACTTTTTTTAAAAAAATTAAGGCTTTGCCGCATTTTTGTAGCTGTAGGGGTAGGGGTCGAACCTACACGGGGCAGTTAGATAGAACACAAAGTCTGGTGGTCAACCCCGGTCGGCCGTGGTTAGGTCGACTCTATGTTATATTTTATCCTGTAATCCCCACCCCCGAGACGAGAGGGCATGTCTGCCAAGATTTCATCACCCCACAGTATAAAGAACTATTTTTATGTTTGCGGGGGCAATATTACAAAAAAGTTGTTATTTATTGCAAATATTCCAACGATAAATTTGAAAATATAGAAAATATTTACCAAATTACACTTTTATTTAATAAATTTCTAATCATTAGCACAAAATGAGCGCAAAACTCAATTTAGACAAACTGGATTTTCAGATTATTCAGGAGATGATGGAGAATGCTGGCATATCCTATGCCGATCTTGGAAAGAAGCTTTTTGTTTCCGGCGGTACCATTCATGTTAGAATAAAAAAGCTGGAAGAAATCGGCGTGGTTAAAGGTACGAGGCTAAATGTAGATTTAAAACAATTGGGTTATGATGTTATCGCTTTTATTGGTATTTATTTAGAAAAAAGCTCGCTTTACGACACTGTTGCCAAAGAATTACGCAAAATACCCGAAATAGTACGCCTTAATTACACGACGGGCAATTACAGTATGTTTGCAGAAATTGTTTGTAAAGATATTCAGCAACTGCGTTTTGTGCTGCACGATGAACTTCAAAAAATTAAGGGCATTGAGCGAACAGAAACTTTTATTTCGCTGGAGGAAAGCTTTTGCAGAAATGTGCTGGTTAATACTTAATTGGAAAGGCATGGCATTAACTTTGCAAAATGTTAACATTTTAACTAAAAATTGATTTGATATGGCCCTTGTTGCACCCTCATTTTTAGCATCGAACTTTTTGCACCTGCAGCAGGAGTGCGATATGGTAAACAACAGCCTGGCAGACTGGCTTCACCTGGATGTGATGGATGGCCGCTTTGTGCCAAATATAAGTTTTGGGCTGCCTGTAATTGAACATATACGCAAAGCCACCACAAAAACCTGCGATGTACACCTGATGATTGAGGAACCGGGTAAATACGCGCAGGATTTTAAAAATGCCGGTGCAGATAACCTTACTGTACATTTTGAGGCATGCCCTCACCTGCACAGGAATATTGAGCAGATAAAGCACCTGGGCATGAAGGCGGGCGTGGCCATTAACCCCCATACACCTGTACACTTTTTAACAGATATTATTGAAGATGTTGATATTGTGCTTGTTATGAGTGTAAATCCCGGTTTTGGCGGGCAAAAATTTATTCCACACACCATTGATAAGGTTAGGGAATTGAAACATTTAATTAGAACCAAAGGTGGGCATGCATTAATTGAAATTGATGGTGGCGTAGACCTTACCAATGCAGCAGCGCTTATACACAGCGGTGCAGATGTACTGGTAGCAGGCAGCAGCGTTTTTAAAGCTGCCGACCCTAAAGCCGTTATTGCACAGCTAAAAAGCTTTTAACCCAACATATAACACTAATCTACTGAAGCCTTAAATGCACGGAGGCTCCGCCACCAGCATTCAATAGCACATTTATGTTACTATATTTTGTTACGCTGATGATTTGCTTTTGCAGGTTGTTGGGGTTAACATGCGTATCAGGCGCATCTGTATATACCTCGGCAGTATAAGTACCCTCACCCAAAAAATCCAGGGGAATTGCAAGCTGCCTGCTATTATGGTTTGTAATGGCACCAATATACCAGTCGCTTTTGTTTCTGCGGGCCACTGCCACATATTCGCCGCTTTTTGCAACCGGCACTTTGGTTTCATCCCATTGGGTGGGTACCTGCTGTATAAAACTAAACCCTGGCTGGCCTTCGTAAGCGGCAGGGTAATCGCAAACCATACTCAACGCATTTTCAAGTACTACATACATGGCCAGCATGTGGCAGCGTGTGCCAGCCATTAACGGCCGGGTGTACTGCGGTATGTACAACGAGTCTGGCACTGCCCTAAAACCACCTAAATGGTAATCGGTTGAGCCTGCCAGCAAACGCGTAAAAGGCATATTAATGTCATGGTCTGCATCTAACGGCGGCCCCCATTTATTTACTTCGTAGTTACGTGTGCCCTCCCTTGTAAACTCATTGGGATAAGTACGGCATAACCCCGTGGGCTTGTAAGCTCCATGAAACTGTATGTGTAAATGATGCTTTGCAGCTTTCTCCAAAATTTCTGTTTGCATGTTTACCATTTGCTGGTCATCACGGTCCATAAAATCCACCATCATACCTTGCAGGCCCCATTGCTCAAACAAAGTAAAGGCCGAATCTAATTTGGGGTAAAGGGCGTAAAAATGCACCCATACCCGTACTCCTACCCCTACGCTTTTGGCATAATCGCATATTTCCTTCATATTAAGCCCCGGCACAGGGGTGGTAACATCTGCATGGGGGCCTGGTTGAAAACCCACCCCGTCATCCATATACCACTGGTGCAGGCCATACTCTACTACTGAATGGTAGCTTATGTTGTTGCGGGCACAAAAATCTATGTAATATTTATTGGTAACAAAGTTGTTGCCGGGGGCATTTATGGTATCAGGCACCACATTACCATTCCACCAGGGGAAGGTAGATTTGCCGGGCCTTACCCAGCTAACATCCTTTATTCTGCAAGGTGCGTTAAGGCTGGTGATGATATTGCTTTCAATCAACGCCCCCACCCTGTCGCTTATCAAAAGTACCCGCCAGGGGCTTTTGTGGGGCAGCGCAGCTTTAACCTTTACAGTGGTTTGCCCCGGCCAGGGCGACAGCCTGCTTCTCAATACACCATTGTGTTTTTCAAGGTACATACCGGCGTAATCCAGCAAGGCTGCTTCGGTAATACCAACATATATGTTGTTATCACATTCAAATAGTGCAGGCATATCTGCAAGCGTATCTTCCTGAATCTCCTTTAAAGGTTTAGCAGTATAAGGCCCCTCGTGAGACGAGGTATAACTGGGCAGAAACAGTGCGCGCATAACTGGGGTACCAGCAAAATTAAAAGTAGTGCTCTCATCAGTAACCACCATCGTATCAGCACTGCTGCTCTCTAAAAACTCATATCTAAAAGCAAGCCCATCATCAAATGCCCTGGCTACAAGGTTAACGCGGGTGCCGGTTTCTTTTTGCAGCAACGGTATACATATTTCTTTATAGTGGTCGTGTACATGGCTGGCTTTCCCGGTTATCAATGTGTAGTCTTCTGCGGTATCCTTAAATACAGGGGTAAGCATCGTAACATTTTGGTCAAAAGCACCGTTTGCAAAAACTACCCCCAAATGGCTGTTGCCTATTACAATATGCCCTTTGTAAGCAACACTGTATAAAGGCATTTTGTTAACCAATGAAAAACTGAACTCAATTTGGCCATTGGGCGATGTTAGCTTAACCGGCTTCTGGGCCAACCCTGTAACGGATATTAGTAACAGGCCATAAAAAAGCAGGCGTAGTTGAAGACGTTTCATGCAGCAATCGTTGAGCGATGAAGATAGGCAAACAAACCATAACAGGCAATTAACCGGCTGCTGATTTTCTCCGGCGTTCAATACTTTATAGTTGTTTGCGCCAGTACAATTGCTGCCGCTGTTAACAAGTATACGCGGTGGTTTTACGCAGCCGTGTTTATCTTCGCCCCTAAGAATAACCAAATTTATAACCGGTGCAGTTCAAAGATATTATTGGCCTTAACCACACAAAGCAGCACCTTATTGAAATGGTGCAACAAAACCGCCTTAGCCATGCTTTGTTATTTTTAGGCAAGGAGGGCAGCGGTGTATTGCCCCTGGCCCTGGCATTTGCTCAGTATGTTTGCCTGCAACCCTCAGCCGATGCCGAAAAAGCGGGTGCCTCGCTTTTTGGGGAGGAGCCGGTGCCAGTGCAACCCATTGTACACCAAACCGCCGATGAAGCTGATGCATGGATGGAAAAACAGGCCGCTTTTGGCAAAGCAGCAAAATATATTCACCCGGATGTACACTATACTTACCCTGTAATACCCAAAAAAAGCGGCGATAAACCCGTAAGTACCGATTACATTACAGAGTGGCGGGAATTTATACGCATGTACCCGTACGGCAACTCCTTTGACTGGCTGCAGTTTATTGGTGCTGAAAATAAACAAGGTAATATTACGGCAGATGAGTGCAACGATATTATGCGCAAGCTTAGCCTTAAAAGCTTTGAAAGCCCCTATAAAATACTGGTCATCTGGATGCCCGAATACTTAGGCAAGGAGGGTAACAAGTTATTGAAGCTGATTGAAGAACCGCCACCCAATACCTTATTTATACTGGCCGCCGAAAACGAGGAGCAGATACTGGCCACCATACTAAGCCGGTGCCAGTTGGTAAAAATACCCCGCCCCGAAACAGACGACATTCAACAGGCGTTAATGACGCGGGCAAATGTTGATGCCACCAAAGCCCGGCAAACGGCAGGCATTGCCGAAGGCAATTACCGCGAAGCGCTGCAATTGCTGCAACATGCGGAGGAAGACTGGCAGGGCCTGCTGCGCGAATGGCTGAACGCCACCCTTAAAGGCGGTCCGGTTGCCCAGCTAAAATGGATTGACGAGGTTAACAAGCTGGGCCGCGAAAAACAAAAGCAGTTTTTGCGGTACTTTAACCACCTGCTTGAACAAAGCATACGTATACGGGTAATGGGTGCAGATAGCATTGCTTTGCCTGATAATGAAAAAGATTTTGCACAACGCCTTAACAAGATAGCCTCCGTTAGCCAGCAGCAGGTTATTATTGAGGAACTGGATAAAGCAGCCTATTACATTGAGCGCAATGCCAACGGAAAAATGCTTTTTCATGCTTTAACAATTAAACTGCTGCACATTATTCAGGATAAAGCCCTAATTTTGGTTGAATAAGACTAAACTTATTTAACAGGAATTGTATACTCCTTTAATATAAGTTGTAATGAGGGTTGGGTTTTAGTGCGTGGTTTTTTATGTTATTGCATGTGTTTGTTGTTAACTGGCCTGCTTTGAAGCAATTCAGTTTTGTACTATCAAAATATATTTAGCGCTAACTTATTATACGTATAAAGGCCATTGAAACAAGTTTTTATACAGGTTCAGCAACGTACAGAATGCTGAAGGGAGTGACACAACAAAAGCTGCACAGCATTACCATAGCCCGCCTAAAAACATACCCCAGGTAAAAAACATTAACAATCGTAAACAGAAATAAAAAAGCGATTATGGGCTGTGGATCTTGCGGAACAGGCAAACCGAACGGTTGTAAAAGTAATGGAGGATGCAGTACAGGCGGATGTAACCGCCTTAACGTGCACGACTGGTTAATGAACCTTCCACTGGCAGATGTGGACAGTTCCTGTAAAATAATAGAAATAACTTTTAACAACGGCAGCCGTAAAGACTTTTACCGCAATGCCACCCTGCAGCACTTTGAAAAGGGCGATTATGTTACCCTTGAAGGCGTAAGCGGGTTTGATGTGGGCGAGGTTAGCCTTACCGGCGAACTGGTGCGCATACAAATGAAAAAGAAAGGGGTTGATGAGTTTAACCCGGATATTAAGAAAATAATACGCCGCAGTACCGATAAGGATATTGAACTGTTTCACCAGAATAAAGCCCGCGAAAAAGAAGGCCTGATGAAAGCCAGGGAGGTTGCCCGCGAACTAAACCTGCAAATGAAACTTACCGAGCTGGAAATACAGGCTGATGGTAAAAAAGCTACATTTTTTTATACAGCCGATGACAGGGTTGACTTTAGGGAGCTTATTAAAAGATACGCCAGCGAAGTTAGGGTAAAAGTAGAAATGCGGCAGATAGGCATACGCCAGGAGGCAGGCAAAGTGGGGGGCATTGGCAGTTGCGGCAGGGAACTTTGCTGCAGTACCTGGCTTACCGACTTTAAAAGCGTTACCACCACGGCGGCACGTTATCAAAACCTTAGCATTAACCAAACCAAGTTAAGCGGCCAGTGCGGGCGCCTTAAATGCTGCCTTAACTTTGAGCTGGATACTTACCTGGATGCCTTGCAGCAGTTTCCTGAAAATGCTGATACCCTTGATACGGCCAAAGGCACCGCCAACCTTATAAAGAAAGACATTTTTAAAAACCTGATGTGGTACGTTTTGCCCGAGAGCAACAAACAGTATCCTTTAACCATACAACGTGTAAGGGAAATTAAACGCCTGAACTTTCGCGGTGAAAAGGTAGAAGAGCTACAGCCAGTTGACCTTACCGCCGGTAAGCTTACCGAAGTGGAACACGGTTTTGTGGATGTTGTTGGCCAGATAAGCCTGAAAACGCTGGAAAAAGACAGCAGGCGCAGGCGCGACCAGCAGCAACAGGAAAACAACCGCAGAAATGGCGGCGGCAATAACAACGACAGGCAGCAACGCCCGCAGGATAACAGGCAGCAAGGCGGCGGCAATAATCCCGGCCAGCAGCGCAACCAGGGTCAGCAAAGGCCGCCACAAGGCGAGCGCCCGGCACAACAGCAGCAACGCCCGCCGCAAAATCAACAGCGCCCCCCTCAAAACCAGCAGAGGTCTCCTCAACAAAGGCCGCCGCAGGAAAGACCACCGCAGCAAGGTGGTGGTAATAACCCAGGCCAGCAACGCAACCAGGGCCAGCAAAGGCCTCCGCAAAACCAGCAGCGGCCACCACAACAAAGGCCCCCTCAACAGCGGCCTCCGCAGGAAAGGCCTCCGCAGCAAAAGCCACCGGGCGACAACCCGCCACAGGAAAAACAATAAAGTATTACTATAAAAATAAAAGCCATGTTCCGCAGAATTACACCAAAGGAACATGGCTTTTTTAATGATGGCTTGTTTTGCTTGTACCTAACAACTTATTCAGCTACTTGCTTTACAAATGCGAATTGCAGTTTACCACTATTTTTTGGCTGGCGGGCAGTATGCGCAAAACGTATGGCTGGCCTGCGGGGGCTTTTTCAAACTGGCCTTGTGTACATTTTATACTGTAGGCAAAACCATCCTGCACAGCCTGTACAGCATTAGCATTAACTGCGGTAAATGGTAACGCCGTGCCAGGGGCTACATCAAGCTGTAACGCCCAATTAAAGCTGGCATTTGCAGGCTGGCAGGCCACTTCAAAACGGTCTTCAAAAAAATGGATGTTGAATTTTTCACCAGTAGGCAATGCCCAGTTTATCGTCAATTCACTGCCATTATCATCTGCTATTTCTAAATTGTTACAGGTAACTTCAGCCTGCTTGCCACCAGGCAGCAACTGTACAAGCCTCAACCCGGCCAATGCACCGGGCTTGCCCCAGTTAAAACCATCTACAAATGGCAGGGTATTGTAAATACATTGGGTCGAAGTACCTGCCTTATCAAGATAAGGCGAGGGTAACTTTTCATCAAACAGGTGTATATCGCGTATGCGCATACTATCGTTTTGCCACAAAATATTGGTGCGGAAAAAACGGCTGTTGTACCAAACCGTTTTATGCCCCTCGTTACGGTAATCTTGCGTGGCAGTAACTGCCGTAGCTGGCGTAAGGGGATAATGTTGTTTAAACCATCTTCCCGAAGCAGCAAGTGTTTCCACTGTAATCTTACCAGCCTTGCGTAGCGAGTCAAAAATGGGTGCCTGCATCTCCAGCCCCTTGTGCATATCCTTCCAGGTAAAGGAGTTTTCCTGCCCTGCCTGTGTATAGGCAAAAGCCAGGCAAGGCTCATCAGTAAGGCTTTGCATAAACCATTTAACCCATTTACTGTCAGCCCCGGCGCTGCCGTATACCGGCTCAAGGGTTATTACGCCCTGCATACCGGTGCCAACGCCTGTTTCGTATTGGTAAATGGGGTCGCTGCCAAGCATACGAAACACGGGTACACCCACCTGCGCCGCCACATTTTGAGCGGGCATATAGGCGTTCACCCTGCTGGGGTAGTAAGCCTGGTTCCAATAGCCGCCCCATAATGTATAGCCATCAGTACCGCTTTGGTCTTTACAGTTGGCCGAAGCAACAATATGGTATTTATCGTACATATACGCCAGGGAATGTTCATCAATAAACCACGAGGCCACAGACTGTGGGTAACTGCCAAAAATGGACTTAAACTTTTGCATATACACATCTACCAGCAGTTCCCTTTCCTTAGGGGTATAACCCGTAGCAAAGCCAACATTGGCGTGCCAGTCCCACGGGTAACGGCCCCGCCATTTTAACCCTGCTGCTTCCACCTGCGGCTGCGTTATTTCCCACCAGGCACCCACCTCATCCCCCGCTGGTATGCGGCTTTTTAGCAATTGCTGGTAACGGTCATCAATCAAAGCATCGTACTGTAATAAATAAGTGGCAGGTAAATGGTAACTGCTAAAAAGTTTTACCTGTTCAACCACTGTTTGGTACAATACATCCTTTGTAATGGCGCTGTCGCGCGGCTCCAGCAGCCTTATAAAATTTACAATGTTTACTATCCGTTTAGGCTTATCAGTTACCTGTTTTTCAGGAGTTTTACATTCAAAGACAAACATTGCAGTTACTGCAATACATAAAACCAACCGCAACCGTTGAAACATATATTATTTTTTTGGAGGATAAAGAAACGATTTGCCAACTGTACCTGCAACCTGAACAGTAGGGTTGGCCGATACAGTGCCGAACATCAAAAATAAACCCTTTGGTAAGTATTACGGGCCGTTTTACCCAGGCAGAATACCCAAAAAATATCACCATTACACCTAATTCATTTCCACCCATCAAACACTCGTTTTTCATCCACCTGTTTTGCCCTACATTTGGTATTCAGCTACTTGTTTTTATACAAACCTTTGTTACATGAGAAAAATGAATACTTTTTTATGCACGGCAACGTTGCTGGCAGCCACCATTGCCGCAAACGCGCAACCGGGCAAAACACTTACCGCGCAGGATTATGCCCATGCAGAAAGTCAGTTGTATTACAACACGGCCCCTTTTATTGACCATGGCAGTGTAACACCCAACTGGTTACCGGGCGAACGTTTTTGGTACCGCACCTTAACACCCACCGGCAGTGAATTTATACTGGTAAATGCGGCCACCGGCACCCGCAAGCCAGCCTTTGACCAGCAAAAACTTGCCGCCGGTCTATCTGCCGCTACCGGCAAAAAGTACGAGGCCGCCCTGCTGCCTTTTCAAACATTTCGTTTTTCGGCAGATGAAAAAAACATCAGTTTTAAAGTAGGGAGCAAACCCTATACCTGCAACCTTGATACTTATACATGTGCGGCTGGTGCAGCAGATGCAGGCACAACAACTTTGGCACCGGGCAGGTTAGAAAATGTTTCGCCCGATGGCAAAAAAGCCGTTTTTATTAAAGACAATAACCTGTGGGTACGCAACCTTGTTACCAACCAGGTTACACAGCTTACCACCGATGGCGTTAAAGATTACGGCTATGCCACAGATAATGCTGGCTGGAAGCACAGCGACAACGCCATACTGCTCTGGTCGCCAGACAGCCGTAAAATTGCCACCTTTAAACAGGACCAGCGCAATGTTAGCGATATGTACCTGGTTAGCACCAATGTGGGCAAACCGGTACTCAGCGCCTGGAAATACCCTTTACCCGGCGATAAGGAGATTGCTACCATTGAAAGGGTAATCATAAACATCGATACCCCCTCTGTTATTAAAATACAGGTTGCACCAGACCCGCACCGGGCATCCCTTAGCGATGACATTTCAAGCGGGGGCAGTTTTGATGATGTAAGCTGGAGCGCCGATGCCAACCAACTGGCATTTGTTTCAACCAGCCGCGACCATAAACAGGAGAAACTGCGCATAGCAGATGCAAACACCGGTGCCGTGCGTGAGGTATTTGAGGAAACGGTGGCCACCCAGTTTGAATCTGGCCAGGGCAGCATCAACTGGCAGTACCTGTCAAAATCGGGCGAAATCATCTGGTACTCAGAGCGCGATAACTGGGGGCACCTATACCTGTACGATGCCACCACCGGCAAGCTTAAAAATCAAATTACCAAAGGCAACTGGGTGGTTACCAGGGTTGTTAAGGTGGATGAACAAAACAGGCAGGTATATTTTATAGCCGATGGCCGCGAGCCGGGCAACCCCTATTTTAGCCACCTTTACAAAGCCAGTTTTGATGGCGGCGAGGTTACCCTGCTTACGCCAGAAGCAGGCAACCACAACATAAGCTTCTCCCCTTCCGGCAACTATTTTACCGACAATTATTCGCAACCAGATGTAGCACCGGTTTCTGTGCTGCGCAGCATAGATGGCAAACTGGTAACCGTGCTGGAGAAAGCCGATATAAGCAGGCTTGCTGCCACTGGCTGGAAAGCACCTATACCCATTACCGTAAAAGCGCGCGATGGCCAAACTGACCTTTACGGGCTGATGTTTACCCCCACAAAATTTGATGCGAAAAAGAAATACCCGGTGGTAGATTATATTTACCCCGGCCCGCAGGGCGGCAGCATCGGCAATTGGTCTTTCGCAGCCTCCAGGGGCGATAACCAGGCCCTTGCCGAACTGGGTTTTATTGTAGTAGCCATTGAAGGCACCAGCAACCCGTTGCGCAGCAAAAGCTTTCACGATATGAGTTACGGCTACATGGCCGACAATACCCTGGCCGACCAGGTTACCGGCATACAGCAGCTTGCTAAAAAGTACGGCTACCTTGATACCAGCCGTGTAGGTATTTGGGGGCATAGCGGCGGTGGCTTTGCTACTGCGGCTGCCATGTTCCGCTACCCCGACTTTTTTAAAGTGGGCATTTCAGAATCGGGCAACCACGATAACCGCAATTACGAAGACGACTGGGGCGAGCGTTATATAGGCCTGCTTACCCCCGCCAAAGAGGGAAAAAGCAATTATGACGACCAGGCCAATCAAAATTTTGCCAAAAACCTTAAAGGCAAACTGATGCTTGCGCATGGCCTTATGGACGACAACGTGCCACCGTATAACACCTTTTTGGTAATTGAGGCGTTGGAAAAAGCCAATAAGGATTACGACCTGGTGGTTTTCCCCAACAGCCACCACGGCTACGGTGCCTACAGCCCGTATATGACCCGCCGCCGCTGGGATTACTTTGTAAAAAACCTGGCAGGTGCCACGCCGCCCAATAACTATGAATTAAAAGCAAAAACAGACCCGCGCAATATTGAGTAAGCGGGTTGGGTATCATTATTAAAAGGGTTGGCTGTAAAAAGCCAGCCTTTTTTATTGCACCTGCCGTCTGCAATTAAAGCGGCGGCCCCTCTTTTTGCGATGGCAAAACCCAATATAACCAATAAATTAATACCTTTCGCCCTCATCCATCAATCACCCTTACATGAAAAAAAACGCCTGGTTACTGCTGCCCTTGCTTATGCTTGCAGGTTGTTTTGCCCAACCCAAAGAACAAATACAACACCGCTGGGATTTTGCCGGTATTGCCATGCCTAACCCTCAAGGCTTTTTAGACAGTATTGCCAACGGGCCGGATGAGGTAAAAGAAGCGATGGTGGATTTTTTTCGGGGTAATGAACTGCTGCTGCGCAAAGACAACAGCTTTGACCTGGTGGTATTTAAACGATACCTGCACGGCCAATGGAAATTTAACGAAGCCAACAACAAGCTTGTACTTACCACTGAAGGAGCAAAACCCCAACCCATCATAATGCAGGTTGACAGCGTTGATGGCCAGTATTTGCAGTTAACACTCAACAAAGATAATTTCAGCAAACTGGTGCCACCGTTTCAATACAGCACAACAGGCTATTACTCGCTTCTGCAAAACAGCCAGTGTACATTTTACCTGGTGCGCGATAAGGATATTTACTGGCAGGAGGAGAAAGACCCTTACAGTAAACCCAACAACCTTTGGCGTATGCCCCCGGCCAAACCAGAAACTGATGAACAAATTGCCAAAAGGGTTGAGCAGCATGTTAAGTTTTGCAGGTTGATGATGCAGGATGCCTTAGACAACAAAAAAGAGCTTATTTCCTTTAACTGGATTGTTACGCCGCTGGTACTTTCTAACCAGGGTTGCGCGTTGCGCAGTTTTGAAGGCACCAAGGAGGGCTGGACCTCCAACTTTTACGATACCGCCCAGGCTTTTGCCGGTTACCGGTTGCTTGAAGCGGCCATAAATAAAGGGGTAAAGCCTGTGGAAGGCAATACGCGCTTTGAAAATTTTGTTGTTATGCTAGACCAGGTGCTGACCAATTTGAAGAAACAGGGGCATGAATAATTACGGCAGATAACAAAAACTGTAATACCCGCTGACTACTGACCTCTAAAGTATCATCCGCCAAACACCATAACACAAAAATGCCCGGCGGCATAACTGCAACCGGGCATGCAAAGTTTTTATCTTGCTAATTTATCACTGCGGCATCAACACCCAGGGCTTTGCGCACGGCCGGGGCCACCACGCCTGCATACAGTTCAATAGCACGCATCACCTGTTTGTGGGGCATGGTGCCAACACTTATATGCAACAGGTAGCGGCTGTTGTTAAACAGCGAATGTTCGTATAATATTTTATCAATTACCTGTTGCGGGCTGCCGGTAAGTAAGGCCCCCTGCGGGCCACGGGCATTCTCGTACTGGGCACGGCTCATGGGCGGCCAGCCACGTTCGCGGCCAAGTTTGGTCATTACATAGGCATAAGGAGCATAAAATTCATCGGCGGCCTGTTGGCTGCTGTCTGCAATATACCCGTGGCTGTGTATGCTCAATGGCAACACACCGTGCCCGGCCTTTGCAGCCGTTTCGCGGTACAACTGTACCAGCGGGGCAAAATGGGCGGGGTTACCGCCAATAATAGCCACCGCCAGCGGCAAGCCCAGTTTTGCAGCACGCACCACGCTTGGCGGGGTGCCGCCCACGGCAATCCACACCGGCATTTTTTCCTGGTATGCACGGGGGTACACCCCCAGGTTGTTAATCGCTGCCCGGTGTTTACCACTCCAGGTTACTTTCTCGCTGGCGTTTATTTTAAGCAGCAGGTCAAGCTTTTCTGAGAAAAGGGTATCATAATCATCCAGGTCGTAACCAAACAGCGGGAACGACTCAATGAACGAGCCACGGCCCGCCATAATTTCAGCACGCCCCTGCGACAGCAGGTCTACGGTGGCAAAATCCTGGTAAACCCTAACCGGGTCGTCGGAGCTTAGTACCGTAACGGCGCTGGAGAGTTTTATACGTTTTGTTTTAACAGCCGCCGCCGCCAGTATTACCGCCGGTGAGGAGGCTATAAAATCGGGCCTGTGGTGTTCGCCAATGGCGTATACATCCAGCCCCGCCTGGTCGGCCAGTTCAATTTCTTCCATCAAATCTGCCATCCGCTGCTGTGCGCTTATGGTGTTGCCCGTTGCAGGGTCGGGTATCAGTTCTGCAAATGAGCTAATGCCAAGTTCCATTATTTATCCTTTCTTTTATGCTGCAAAGGTACAATATGTAAACGGGGTTAGTGGTTTTGCTGATATACCAGCTATACAAAAGTATATCATCTTAAAAAGCTTCTGTCTTTCCTGCTTCCTGCACAAACAATTATTTCAAAAAGCCCGTTTAACGGCAACCATTTTCCATACAGCTAAACATAGGGTATTCGCCAGGCATCCACGCAACATTCATCAATACACCAAATGTTGCATAGCGGTTCTGTCATCTTCCTCACCTCCACCGCCCATTAGCATAATAATTTAATAACACGCAATATTTCTCGGTTAAGCCGCAGAGTGGGTTATTTGCCCCGTCAGGTATAAACAGGTTTTATTTCATACCACCGTTACTACAACCTACTTAAAACTATGCATTTCACCTTAAATACGGTTATACTACCTTTTATTGGGCAGGTAAACCTAAGTGGCGCAGTCCTGGTTATTTTTTTACTTTGTATACTTTGTGTTGTTGTATTTGAATTTGTAAATGGCTTTCACGATACTGCCAATGCGGTAGCCACCGTTATTTATACCAAAGCACTAAGGCCAATGGTAGCCGTGCCGTGGTCGGGCCTGTTTAACTTTTTAGGGGTGTTTACCGGTGGCGTGGCGGTGGCTATGGGCATACTAAAATTAGTGCCACTTAATGAGCTGATGGCACTACCCGTAACCGTAGGTGCCTGCGTAGTGCTGGCGGTTTTAATTGCCTCCATCATCTGGAATTTAGGCACCTGGTATTTAGGCATACCCTGTTCAAGCTCGCATACGTTAATAGGTGCCATGATTGGCGCCAGCCTGGCATTCAGCTTTTATTATGGCGGCCACGGCGTAAACTGGGATAAGGCCAAGGAAATTGGCTTATCGCTGGTACTGTCGCCCATATTTGGGTTAGGGGCTGCATGGCTGCTGATGATGTTTTTAAAAAAAGTGCTGAAAGCCGAATCGCTCTTCCACATACCCCACGGCGAAGACAGGCCGCCGCTGTTAATACGCCTGCTGCTTATAACCACCTGTACGCTGGTAAGCTTTTTTCATGGCAGCAACGATGGGCAAAAAGGGGTGGGCCTGCTCATGCTGATTTTGATTGCCTTTGTACCCGCAAAGTTTGCGATTGACCAATCTGTAACAGCAGATAAAATAGTGGCATCGTTAAGCAATACCGAACTGGCCATACAGGCATCGTTGCCGGCCAACCAGGGCAAAACGGTGGCACTGGATTCGGCAGGCCGCCTGGTAACTAAAATAAAAGCTGAAGCCATCAAACAAAATACAGCAGGCACCTCAACCACATACATGCTTAGAAAAGACCTGCAAAGCCTTGTTAAACAGTTAAAAATGGTAGAGGCCAGCGATGGACTGGCAATAGCAGAGCAACACAAAAAAGCCATATCGGCGGAGTGTAAATATTTGGGCAGCATTACCGACTATGCCCCTACCTGGGTGATAGCGCTTATTTCAATATCGCTGGGTATTGGTACCATGATTGGGTGGAAAAGGATTGTATTAACCATTGGCGAAAAAATAGGCAAAGAGCACTTAAACTATGCACAGGGCGCTACTGCCGAAATAACCGCCGCTGCAACCATTGGCCTTAGTACCGGCCTGGGTTTGCCGGTAAGTACCACGCATGTACTGTCAAGCGGCATAGCTGGTGCCATGATAGCCTCTGGTGGCAGCAGTAACCTTAACACCAGCACCCTTAAAAATATTGGGCTGGCATGGGTGTTAACATTGCCGGTTTGCATTGTTTTATCGCTGGCATTGTTTGCGCTGTTCCATTTATTTATTTAACAGGCGCGGTTGTAAAAAATGTTATATTTTAACTGCCGGTGTTGCTGTGCGGTATTGCATACCATAACGATTTGTAAAACAGGTTACCCCATTATATAAACTGATAACCATGAAAAAAATATTAGTGGCCACCGATTTTTCCGCCTGCGCGGGTAATTCAATGGATTATGCCATGGGGCTGGCAAAAACACTTAATGTAGAGGTTTGCGCCCTGCATGCTGTTGGCAGCCTGGAGGGGGTTAACAACAGTACCTACAACGCCATATACATAAAAGACTATCACAACCGCAAAAGGGAGGCCCTTACGGCATGGGCCAAAACATACACCAGCAAGCCGGGGTTTGAACATGTACGGGTAAGCACCAATTGCGAAATAGGCTCATTAAGTACCGTTATTACCAAATATATTGAAACCAATAAGGTGGAACTGCTGGTGATGGGCACCATGGGCTCTACCGGTATACTGGGGCTTTTTGGCAGCAATGCCAGTATGATGGTGGAAAAAACAAAAATACCCACCCTTATTGTACCGCTTGAAAGCAGGTACACCACCAACCCCGTTATTACACTGGCTACCGATTTTTCGCTTACCCTTTCGCCAGAAGATGTAACAGCCCTTAACGAGGTGGCCCTTGGCTCAGGCACCGGAAAAATAAATGTGTTGAACATTATAGAAGGACCGGAATGGAAAACCAATGAAGCCGGTGAACAGAAAATGAGGAAACTGCTTACCGAAGTAGAACTTGAATTTAATTATATAAGCGAAGGCAGCCCTATTGAAGGCATTTTAAACTTTGTTACCGGCCATCATACCGATATACTGTGCCTGGTAAAACGCCACCACAATATAATTTACCGGGTGTTTACCAAAAACACCGTTAATTATGTAATGAACAAATCAATTAAAGCGGTGCTGGTGCTGCACGAGTAAACAGCCAACATATCAGCACCACTATCTTATACAACTGATTTTACAAAAAACTGCCACCCTTTATACCGCGTTTTGGGATGGCTATTGTATTGCCTGCCCGGCAAAACATCCATAGCACATCTGCCCTTTTAACAATAACAATACTTGCATATTACCCTATGGCTGTTAACTTAGCGGCGTTTGCTGCCCGGCAGCATGTTTGCAACCTAACTATTATAACATGCCATTTTACAGCTTTTCTTTATCCAGATTTTTTTTAGTGATTACAGGCTCCATTTTGCTGCAAAAAGCCCCTGCCCAAAAAAAATATGTTTTTGAAAGCGCCAAAATGGGTTCGCCCTTTACTATTACCATCAGTGCAAA
The DNA here is from genome assembly GCA_964598675.1 of uncultured Parafilimonas sp. Taxonomy (GTDB): domain Bacteria; phylum Bacteroidota; class Bacteroidia; order Chitinophagales; family Chitinophagaceae; genus JABDFW01. The sequence goes on along the minus strand of CAZRDD010000021.1, from coordinate 2,738 downwards.
TGATTCAGCAAAGGCAGCGCGGGCGGCAACAGCAGCTTTTAAAAAAGCCGATACCCTCAATGCTATGTTAAGCGATTATATTGACAGCAGCGAAATAAACAGGCTTAGCGCTACTGCCGGGCAGGGCAGGTACGTACCGGTATCTGCGGAGTTGTATAATATCCTTAACATCTCCCTGCAGGCCGCACAGTTAAGCGGTGGCAGTTACGATGTTACCATTGGCCCGGTGGTTGCACTGTGGCGCAAGGCGAGAAAAAGTAAAACATTCCCCCAAAAAGATTCTATAAAAGCGGCCCTGAAAAAAGTGGGCTACCAATACCTGCATTTAGACAGTTTGCACCAATCCGTATGGCTTGAAAAACCGGGTATGCGGCTTGATATTGGCGGGCTGGGCAAAGGCTTTGTGGCGCAAATAGCCCTTAACCTGCTTAACGATTCCGGCTTCGCTTCGGCTATGGTAAATGCCGGGGGCAAAATAGTGCTGGGGGATGCGCCACCGGGTACCGAAGGCTGGCTGATAGGCATTAATGTACCGGAAGAAAAACAGGCGGTAATGCAGCAATTGCTGGTATTGAAAAACACGGCAGTCGCCACATCGGGCGACGTATACCAAAACCTGGAATTTAATGGCAAAAAGTATTCGCATATTGTAAACCCTAAAACGGGCATCGGGCTTACCAGCAGCAGCAATGTTACGGCCATTGCACCGGGCGGGGCCGTGGCAGACTGGCTGGCAACGGCCTGCAGCATTTTATCACCCAAAAAAGCATTTGCCCTTATAAAACAGTTTAGCAACGGAGCTTTACTGGTAACCCGCAACAAAAACGGCCGCATCTGGCACAGGCAGTCGCCGGGGTTTCAAAAATTTATGTATAAATAGTTGTCATCGGTACACTTATTATATTTTTAATGCATACTTTTATCGCATCAGTATTTAGTATTTAAGCCAAATGAACAAATTAACGATCGCAGCCCTGCTGGCTGGCACAGTTTATACCAGCACACAGGCACAAACATCAACGGATACAGCCTTTAGAACTTACGAACAAAAGATTACTGGCACCGCAGTTGGTTTTAAAATGGTGGCCATACCCGCTGGCAGCTTTGTAATGGGCAGCCCCGCCACCGAAAAAAATCACCAGGCAGACGAGGGCCCGGCAACCACTGTTAAAGTGGATGCTTTTTGGATGGAGGAACACGAGGTTACTTACGATGAATATATTTTGTACCAGGATGAAAGCAGCGATACAGACCCCAAACCGGATGGCATAACCAGGCCTAGCCCGCCGTACCTTGATTTTACGCTGGGCATGGGTAAAACGGGAGGCTTCCCTGCCAGCAGTATGAGCCAGTATGCAGCCACCATGTACTGTAAATGGCTGTACAAAAAAACAGGTGTTTTTTACCGCCTGCCTACCGAGGCGGAATGGGAATATGCCTGCCGTGCGGGCAGCAAAACGAGTTATTTTTTTGGAGATGATGAAAAAAAGTTGCCTGAATATGCCTGGTATGCCGCTAACAGTGATAATAAATACCACGCAGTAAAACTGTTAAAACCGAATGCCTGGGGCCTGTACGACATGCTGGGGAATGTGGCAGAATGGACGCTTGACCAATACGATGAAAAGTATTTTGATTTGTTGAAAACCAATGCCGTTAACCCACACTTACAGCCAGTTAAAAAGACCCCTATCACCTTAAAAGGGGGCCATTTTAGGGATGCAGCACCTGCTGTACGCTGTGCGGCCAGGTTAAAATCCAACCCGGTTTGGAACCAGCGCGACCCGCAGATACCCCGCAGCAAATGGTGGAATACAGATGCGCCTTTTATCGGTTTCAGGCTGGTGCGGCCATTAAAGCAGCCATCAGCAGAAGAAGCAACAAAATTTTTCGACCAATATCTTTCTATCAAATAAAAGCCTTTTATCAACGCTAAAAAACTTGCAGCTATATGACCAACGATTTCACGGGTAACCAAAGCAGGAGGAACTTTGTAAAAAAAACCTCCATCATAGCAGGCGGCATGCTTGCTGCGCCATTTTTATCGGGTGCCAACTATTTTTCCGGTGCCGATGATGTTATTAAAGTGGCCCTTATTGGCTGCGGCGGCCGCGGCACAGGTGCAGCGGTACAGGCTTTAAGCACCAAGCAGAATGTACAGCTGGTTGCTATGGCCGATGCGTTTAAAGACAGGCTTGACGACAGCTACAAAAACATTACCGAAGCCCTTGAAGACAAAAAAAACAGGGTACAGGTAAAAGAAGAAAACAAGTTTGTGGGTTTTGACGGCTACAAGCATGCTATTGCACTGGCCGATGTGGTAATACTTACCACGCCCCCGGGCTTTCGCCCCATCCATTTTGAGGAAGCGGTAAACCAGGGCAAGCAGATATTTATGGAAAAACCCGTGGCTACCGACCCAGCGGGCATTCAGCGCGTGCTGGCTGCCGCCGAAGTAGCCAAGCAGAAAAAACTAAACGTAGTAGTGGGCTTGCAGCGCAGGTACCAAAACAGCTACCGCGACATCATAAAACGCGTACAGGATGGTGCTATTGGCGATATAACCAGCGCACAGGCATGGTGGAACAACGATGGCGTGTGGGTACGCCCACGCCAGGCAGGCCAAACTGAAATGGAGTACCAAATGCGCAACTGGTATTATTTTGTGTGGCTTTGCGGCGACCATATTAATGAGCAGCACATACACAACCTTGATGTTATTAACTGGGCGCTGGATG
>CAZRDD010000020.1:0-21220 GCA_964598675.1 uncultured Parafilimonas sp. | reverse complement strand
CTTAGGGAAAAATACAAATTTGATGGCGTGGTTTGTACCGATTGGCTGATTACTGCTGATGAAACTGCACTGGACCAGTTCTTAACAGGAAAATCGTGGGGGGTAGAAAAACTTTCACTTGCAGAAAGGCATTACAAAATTTTAATGGCCGGTGTTGACCAGTTTGGCGGCAACAACGATGCGGCCCCTGTAATTGGCGCCTACCAGCTTGGTGTTAAAGAACATGGCGAAGCTTTTATGCGCACCCGCTTTGAGCAGTCTGCCGTTCGCCTGCTTATGAACCTGTTCAGAACCGGGCTTTTTGAAAACCCATACCTTAACCCAGAAGAATCTAAAAACACTGTGGGAAACCCTGCTTATATGCAGGCGGGTTACAACGCCCAGCTTAAGTCTGTTGTAATGCTTAAAAACAAAAGCAATATTCTGCCGCTTACTAAAAACAAAACGGTTTATATACCTAAAAAATATACGCCTGCTGGCCGTAACTTTTTAGGTGCCCCCATTGAAGAAAAAACAGATTACCCCGTTAACATAAACATTGTAAAAAAATACTTTAACGTAACTGACAACCCCGATGAAGCGGATTACGCACTGGTGTTCATAAGCAGCCCAGCATCAAACGGCGGCTACAGCGCAGATGATGTTAAGGCTGGCGGCAATGGTTACCTGCCCGTAAGCCTGCAATATCAACCTTATACCGCTACCGGCGCACGCCCCGTAAGTATTGCCGGTGGCGACCCGCTGGAGCAGTTCACCAACAGGTCGTACAACGGCAAAACAAACAAAACAATCAACAGTACCGACCTTGGGATGGTAACTGATACTTATACAAAAATGAAAGGCAAGCCTGTAATTGTATCGGTAAACATAAACAACCCTACCGTATTTGCTGAGTTTGAAAAAGATGCCAATGCATTATTGGTAAACTTTGGCGTGCAGGACCAGGCCCTGCTGGATATTTTAACAGGCGCAGCAGAACCATCCGCATTGTTACCCATGCAAATGCCTGCAGATATGGCTACCGTGGAAAAACAATTTGAAGATGTACCACTTGATATGAAGTGTTACACCGATGAACTTGGCCATACCTACGATTTTGGTTTTGGGCTAAACTGGAAAGGCGTTATTAAAGATGAACGCACAAAAAAATATAAAAAATAGTGCTTCGTGCGGTTGATAACCCATTTGTAAATGAAGGGGCTAACAGCACTATGGCCGGATACTAAAACAATTAATACCAAACATACCAACATGTCAAACAGAAGATCATTTCTTAAAAAAACATCGGCAGCGGCCTTAGGCACCATGCTGATGAAAGACCAATTGTTTGCAGAAACATTTGGCAAAAATTATAAAACAGTTACGGCAGGCGTACAGCTTTTTACATTTTTTAATGTGATGGATGCCGATGTACCGGGCACCCTAAAAAAGATTGCTGATATTGGTTACAAGGAAATAGAATCAGCGTACAGCAACAAAGGCCGCTATTATGGCTTGGAAGCGAAAGATTTTAAAGCACTTATAGAAAGCTGTGGCATGACATGGCAGAGCCAGCACGTGCTGGGTACGCCTTTTGTGCCGCCACCAGGCTTTAAAATGCCTACTATGCCTGATGGTAAACCGATGGAGTTGCCTAAACTACGTAACCTGAAAGAAAATATGCAGGAAATAGTGGATGAGCTTGCCGCCGTAAACCTGCCATACCTTGTTTGCGCCATGATACCTACTGATACTTTGGAAAATATAAAGAGTTCCATTGATATACTGAACAAAACAGGCGAGGCATGCAAAAAGGTGGGGATTACTTTTGCTTACCATAACCACGAAATGGAGTTTACCGAAGTGGGCGGCAAAGTACCTTACGACCTGCTGTTGAGCGAAACAGATGCCATAAACGTTAAAATGGAGCTTGACCTTGCATGGGTTAGCAAAGCGGGCAAAAGCGCCGTGGACATTTTTAAGAAAAACCCAGGGAGGTTCCCGTTATGGCATGTAAAAGATATTGCCAAAGACCTTACGACTGTTAAACCGGTAGGCGAAGGCATTGTACCATTTAAAGAAATATTTGCCCATGCGCAAATGGCAGGCATGAAACATTATTTTGTAGAACACGATATGCCTGCCGACCCTTATGCCAGCATTACAACAAGCTTTAATAATCTTAAAAAAGTTATTTAATAACTAAGGCAAAAGGCTGGCAATACGCGGTTATCTATCAGCATAAGCATCTAAAAGTTTTACGGTTTTACCCAGCGGCACAAAGAGAAAAACAAAAGGGATGACACGTTAAAAATGTGTTCATCCCTTTTTATTCATACACTTTACACCTAAGCACTTAATTGGCGTTTAAAGATATTGTATAGCCGCGTTGTATATAAGTGTGGGTACAATGCCCCTACCCTTTTCTCAGGTAAATATCGCCGCTGATGGTTTCCAGCTCAAACGGCTTTCCTCCGCCATTAAGCTCTTTAAATATTTTATTGCCACCAACATGTTTTACATTTTTATCCTCAACCTTCAAGTCAAGGTCGGAGTACATGGTGCCGGTAATAGTACTTAACCGCACATCGGCTTTTAGTTGCGGGGCAACAGCCACATCAACAAACCCACTTATGCTTTTGGCTTTTATGGATGATAGTTTACCGGCAACAGTAATATTACCATTGATAGTTTCTATCACCACATCAGTATTTTCCGGCACATACACCACAACATTTATACTGTCGTGGCAGTGGCAGTTACAATTGCAGTTGTTGCAACAGCCTTTGTAAGTTGCACTAAATTTTGATTTAACATCAAAACTGCTTCCGCTGCCTTCAAACGTAAAATTGTAGTCGTCGTTATTTTTATTGCCGTTTATCTCAACCGAGGCTTTTATATAAGCCGTATTCTTGTTCCAGGTAATTACCTTAACGGAATCTGCAATTTGTATGTTAAGCCTTACAATGGCGTTTGCATTAAGCTCAACCTGTTTTTCAACAATCTTTTGGGCACCTGCACTACCTGCAATAAGGCAAAGCAGTGCTAAGGCTATTATGTTTTTCATAACCAGTATTTTAGTGTATTTCTTTAAACAGTAATGGTTTGGCAGGTATCAATTTTAAGTATACTGCAGGCTTGTATTAAGCTATAACAATACTCATTGGTGCGTGTTTGTTATACCATAAAAGGCTGTATCAAAATTGCTATAAATGCAAGCCCGCAATCATTAAACCTTTCAATTAAAGGCTTACAGTTATTTAGCCTTGCGCAGGTATATATTGCCGCTAATAACTGTTAACTTAAGGTTGCCGCCGCCACCGTTTAGTGGGGTATTAATGGCGTTACCACCTACACGGGGCATTTTGCCTTTGGATGGAGCTATATCAAAATCGGAATACATGGCACCCGATATGGTACTCATTTCAAGTGTTGCAGCTACGTTTGCTGGCACCGTAATATCAATATCGCCGCTGATAGATGCGATAGAAGTAGGCTTATCCTTGTTTACCCCTGTTAAAGTTACATTTACATCGCCGCTTATGGTTGAAACCACCAATGGGCCGGTAACATTCTTCAGGTCAATATCGCTGCAATTGTTTATTTCAATTTCGTTTTTCATGTTGTCAATCCTTATCTTATTGCTCCTTTCACAACCGCTGTGAATATTCAGGGCCAAGTTTTCAGGAACCTTAACTTTAAAACTCCCACCGCGTGTAATGGGTAATAAGCAATTGATAGAAACCTGGTTGCCGTTTTTTTCAACTGCCAGCCCTAAGCCACCCGTGTTATCTGTTCCTTCAGGAAAAATAGGCTTAAGCCCCTTGGCCCTTTCGGAAGGGCCTTCATAATGGCCTGATGTGCTGGTAATAATAATTTCGTTACCACTGTAACCTTCAATTGGCAGTTCGCCAATAAAGTTTGTAAGGGTAAGTTTTGCGCTCGTTGTATTTTCAACAGCTATCTTATACTCCTGCGCACTTAAAACGCCGGAGCTTGCTACAAGTATAATTAGTGCAGTAACTAAACGGTTAATGATTGTCATATTTTTTGTTTTATAAAAATTGAATGAATGGCAGGCAAACCCGGAATTTGCCCGCTGATATGATTGACTGAATTCAAGCAAACTATTTTATATGGCTTTAAGGCCTTTTTGTGCGGCCGCCTTTACTTCTTTAAGTGTTTTATCGCTTTGCAGCAGTTGGCGTATAGGCCCTATGGCCCTGCTTTCTTTTTTCTCAACCAGTATATTAATCAGCACCACCTGTATAATGGGTTCGGTTTGCCTGCTTAACGATGCCACTAAGGAGTCGCTTACGGCAGGCAATGCCGAAAATTTTGCCAGCGAGTACAAGGCGGCCAGGCGCACGTTTACATTTTTATCGTTGTTAAGTGTACGTATAAGGGCATCGGTAACGCTCTTGTTAGGGTTTTTAATACTATCTACGTAGCTCACTGCCTGCAGGCGCTGGCTGGCACTTTCATCATCCAGCATATTTACCATCATTTTCTCCTGCATCTCTTTCATTTGTTTTTGCAAACCGGTAACCGCAGCGCCATTACCCTGGTTACGGCCAATTTCAATACCTGCAAAAACACCCGTCGCCAATAAAATACAGGCTGCCGCAACCCGCCACAGAAACGGCCGCATGCGTACATAAAGCGAGCCTGCACTGGTTGAAGGAATTGTATGTATCTCCTCAGGCACATTGGCCATCTCAGCCTGCAGCATGGCATTAAACTGCTGCCTCACAGCCGGGCCGGGTACCTCAACGGGTGTATGCCTGATGGTCGCAAGCAACTGGCTGGTTTCCTGCCACTCCCTGCTGCAATGTTCGCATCCATCCAAATGCGTTTGTATTGCCTCCCGCGTTTCGTTATCAAGGGTATTGTCGGCAAAATCTGTCAATAACGGCTGTACTTCATTACATATCATATCTGTCACTGTTATTGTGTAAAATAGATGCTTCTTAATTGTTTTATTGCCCTGTGTACCTGCACTTTTATAGCTGCTACCGATACATCCATTATCCTGGATATTTCCTCATATTTAAGGCCCTGGTAGCGGCTTAAAAGTATCATTTCGCGCTGTGCCGGTGCCAGTTGCAGCAAAGCCCGGTCTAACTTTTCCAGGTCATCCTCCCTGTAAACAGCTTCTTCGCCTGCTATATCCGCCGGGTATTCGTCTACCGTTTTTACATGGCCGTTGGTTTTACTTTGCTGCCGGTGAAAGTCGGCATGCACATTACGTGCTACCTGGTAAATCCATGGGCGAAAAGTTCCCTCGCCCGGTTTAAACGTATGCCGGTATTTAATCAGCCTGTAAAACAGCGTTTGCACCATATCCTCACTGGCACTGCGGTCGAACGAAAGCTTTAAAAAAAAGTTATACATGCACACCTGGTAGCGTTCAAACAACAAGGCCAGGTCGGCCAACTGGCCATCCTTCACCCGCAGCATTATGTTCTCGTCTGTCTGTTCCCTTACCAGCATGCAGTTAATTAACGCGTTTATATAGATTACTATGGAAAGATAAAATGGTTACACGAATAGCTGTATTTTTTTACAAGTATCCTACTTCGCCCCTTACCCCCTGAAATACTTAGTGGAAAACGCAGCACATTTTTTTGATGCATTGTTTTTACTTGTTTAAATTGAGCTTCATTACAAACGATTGATTGCTTATGAACAGAAGTACTTTTCTGAGGCTTACCGCATGGGGGGCCGCCGGGTTAAGCATTCCTTTTATACAAAGCTGCACCAGCAAGCCATTTAACAAAGCGCTGGCTCAGCCATTTTTTCTCTCGCACATATTTGATGCAAAAACCATGATGGAAACAGGCCAGGCCTACCTGCAGCAAACACCTGCCGAAAACAGTACAGCTAAGCTTGTGGATGTGCTTACCACCAACGCCCCTGTTACCGAAACCACTACCGCGCAGGCGGTGAACACTTTTTTTGACAATGCCGCTAAAGATGATTTCGGCACTGGCAAAACAGTGGTGGTAAGTGGGTGGATACTTGCCATTACAGAAGCCCGCCAATGCGCTCTTTTTTCATTAAGCCAATCATAAAATATACAGCCATGCATATTGATGCAAGAAATTTGGAAAACAATACTGTTATTGAGGGGGATATATGTATTATAGGTGCTGGCGCAGCGGGCATAAGCATGGCACTGGAATGGATTGGCAGCCGCCACAAAGTTATACTGCTTGAAGGTGGTGGATTTGAATACGATGAAAGGGTGCAGGAGCTTTACGATGGCAAAACCACCGGCCAGAAATATTACCCATTAAAAGGGTGCAGGCTGCATTATTTTGGTGGCACCACCGGCCATTGGGCTGGTTATTGCAGCACATTTGACGAAATAGACTTTAAGAAACGCGACTGGGTGCCGCACAGCGGCTGGCCCATAACCCGCACCGACTTAGACCCATTTTATGCACGGGCGCACAAAAACGTAGACCTTGGCCCCTACGATTACAGTTTGGACTACTGGCAAACACAATACCCCGGTTACAAACCACTGCCCATTAATGAGAAAGTAGTTTGGAATAAAATGTGGCAGTTTAGCCCGCCAACAAGGTTTGGCGAAAAGTATAAAAGCACCATTGTTAACGCAGCCAATATACACCTGTATACCTATGCCAACGTTGTTGACATAAAGGCTAACCCAACCGTAAAAAATATTGAAGAAGTTACCGTAAAAAACTATACGGGTAAGCAACACACCGTAAAAGCAAAATACTTTGTGGTGGCCTGCTGCAGCATTCAAAATGCGCGGCTGCTGCTGGCCAGTAATAAACAGGCACCAAAGGGGCTGGGCAACGACAACGATAATGTTGGGCGTTATTTTATGGAGCACCTGGAAATAAAATCTGCGGAGTTGTGGCTTGAAAAACCCGACCCCATGAACCTTTACATGGTGGAGTACAATAAAACCAAAGCCCGTGCTGAACTGGCTATAAGCGCAGAAAAACAGGAAGAACATAAAATACTGAACGGAACCACATCGCTAACGCCGCTTGAACTGGCAAAAAAGTACCCGGCCATGATTGATGTGTGGAGCCCTGACAGGAAGAAAAATGAGGAAACATTTAAATCGTTTGGGGATGAGCCAGTGGCAAAAACCCCTGCAAACGGATACAACTCGTTTGAATTGTTTACCCGCATTGAACAGGCCCCTAACCCCGACAGCAGGGTTACCCTTGATACCGAAAAAGACTCGTTAGGCATGCCCCGTGCAACCCTTAACTGGGCACTTACCCCACTTGAAAAAAGAAGCATCCGCAAAATATACGAACTGCTGGCCCACGAAGTTGGCCGCACTGGTATTGGCCGGGTCAGGCTTATGGAATACCTGCGGGAGGAGAAAGATTATACCTGGCCAAGCTTTACCGGTGGCGGATGGCACCACATGGGAACCACACGCATGAGCGATGACCCCAAAACGGGCGTGGTTGATGCCAACTGTAAGGTGCATGGTATTAACAACCTTTACATTGCAGGGGCATCCTGCTACGCAACAGCAGCAGCACCCAACCCAACACTAACCCTAATTGCATTGACTTTAAGACTAAGCGACCACTTAAAAGAGCAGGCTGGTTAACGGCTTTGCAACTGTTACAATAGGCCTGTTTTAACAGCCAGTTACATTATTGATTGATATAATACTCGTTTGTGCCAGGCAGAGGCCTGTTAAGTAATAAACGTTGATGTTTTAGCCCAGCAGGCATTGTTATTTTAACGCCTGCTTTATTACAACAATAATATTTTTTGCGGAAGCTGGCTTTAGCCTAATTTTATAACAACCGTAATGTGGATGGCTGCCAGCTACTTATGGGTAGCAAAGCCTGTTTCATTACAAACAAGCAACCAGTTTTTTCAACTAACCTGTATAATGAAAATATCTATAAAAGCAGTTATCCTTTTTGCCTCCGTTTTGTTAACTGGACTGAGAAGCGCAGCACAAAAGACTGCGGCCGACAGCAGCCAGCATGCCACTGAAAACTACCTGCTGCAGCAAAAGGAACAGCAACTTGCAGATTCAATAACCATACTGCAACTTCAAAAAAATTTGGCCCAGGCCACTAATGATTCAAAGAAGAAAAAAGCACTTGAAGACAGCCTGCGGCAGATAACCCAGAAAGACTCCATTAGAAAAGTTGAACAACAAAATAAAATAGCCCTTTTAAAACAGCATGCCACTGGCTACCCTGTAATACTGCTGAAAGACACATTGTTTAAAATTTATACAACAATAGGTTCGTTTACAGCCGCCGAGCGGGCTGCGGCAGTATCCGAAAGGATAAAAAGACTATACAACGACGCTTTTTTTAAACCAGACTCCCTGGCAACAGTACAGGATGAAAATAATGTTGACGTGGTGTATAACAATGAACACACCATACTCTCCGTAACCAACCTGGACGCTTTATGGTTCAACCAGCTGCAGGACAGCCTTGCAAAGCAATATACCATCACCATTAAAAACGCGGTTACCAAGGCAAAAGAGGCCAACAGCTTAACCAACTGGCTATTGCGTGCGCTGTATATGGCGCTTGTTTTACTTGGCATCTGGTTAATTGTATTCATTATCAACAGGCTGTTCCGGCGTACAGCTAAAATAATACGGGTTAAAAGAAACAAATATTTTAACGGCATTTCCGTAAAAAGCATTCACCTTCTGCCTGCCAACCAACACTATCTTTTTGCCCTGCGTATCAATAATATTTTGCGCGTTGCGGTAATCATTTTGTCCGTTTATCTTACCCTGCCGCTCCTGTTTGGCATTTTTCCACAAACAGAGTTTTTTGCAACCTTACTCTGGGGCTGGATAGCCACACCCGCCAAGGAAATGCTAAACGGCATTATTGCCTTTATGCCCAACATTTTCACCATCGCTGTTATTTATGTGGTGTTCAGGTACCTGGTTAAAATTATCAAATACTTCTCCACTCAAATTGAACTCGGGGGTATTACGCTAAATGGTTTTCATAAGGACTGGGCAAAGCCCACCTTTAACATTATAGGGTTTATTGTGTATGCATTTATGTTTGTAGTAATATTCCCTTACCTGCCCGGTTCTGGCTCACCAGCGTTCCAGGGTGTATCGGTGTTCCTGGGGCTGTTAATTTCATTGGGGTCCAGTTCGGCCATATCCAATATTGTATCGGGGCTTGTTATTACCTACATGCGGCCATTTAAAATTGGCGACCGGGTTAAAATTGGTGAAATAACAGGGGATGTTATCGAAAAAACGATGCTGGTTACAAGAATACGAACAATTAAGAATGAGGATATTACTGTACCCAACAGCACTGTATTAAACAGCCACACCATTAATTATTCTGCCAATGCAAACGATACAGGGCTTATCATTCACACAACGGTTACTATTGGGTACGATGTACCCTGGAAGGATATGCACCAGGCCCTTGTTGATGCTGCCCTAAAAACAGATATGATTTTACAGCAGCCGTTGCCCTTTGTGCTGCAAACCAGCCTGGATGATTTTTATGTATCGTACCAGCTAAACGCTTATACAAGAGAAGCCAATAAACAAGCGGTAATCTATTCAAACCTGCACCAGAACATACAGGATGTTTGCAACGAAAGGGGCATTGAAATTATGTCGCCACACTATGGCGCTATGCGCGATGGTAATACAACCACCATACCACAAAGCTATCTTGCAAAAGATTATACGCCACCAGCATTTAATGTAAACATGGGCGGCAGCAAAACGGGTAACTAACAAAAAGGCCCGGCATTACCCGAAGGTAAGCCAGGCCATTATTATCAGCCAATTAATGTAAGCTGTACGCTATTCCAGCACCAGCTCAATAACGGGTATTTCGTAGTTGGGTTTCTTTTCAGGCACTGTCAACACAAGGTCATTTCCCTCTGCTTTGTACCGCAGTTCCGAGTCATCGTGCAAAAACTGTGCGTATTTAATTTTTCCATTGTAACCTGGCAGCACCAATTTACCATCGGCAGGGTATTGTTGTACATGTACGTACAACCTTTTTGCAGCTGCATTGTAAGTAAGCAGCGTGTTAGCAGGCGGCGTAAAGCTTTCCGGCGCATAGGTACAACCGTAAATCGCCTTGCTGTTGGCATGCATCCAGTAAGCCATGCTGTCTAACGCATTGGTAGCGCGGTAATCAAACTCGCCCCTGGCAGTTGGGCCTACATTTAAAATAAGGTTACCACCATTGCTTACAGAGGTTATAAGCAAGTCAAGCAATTGCCGGTGGGTTTTCCAGGTATTTTCATCACGGTAATACCCCCAGGAACCTGAGAATGTTTGGCAGGTTTCCCATGTTTTGCCTGTGTAAGCTTCCAGCTCTTTGGGGCTAACCTGTTCCGGGGTTACAAAATCGTATCCATCGCTATATTCTTTAAGGTCCAACCTGTCATCCACAATAATACCGGGCTGCAACTGGCGTATCATTTTCAGCAACTCTACTGAGCCCCATTCATCCTTACCCTTGCCTTGTTTGCCCGGGTACGAAAAATCAAGCCAAAGAATATCTATTTTACCATAATTGCTCAACAGTTCCTTTACCTGGTTGTGCAGGTATTGCCTGTATTTTGCCATATCCCTGCCCTTATTGATTTTAGCATACGTAGTAGAATCAATATCATCCGACGGGCGTATGGGGTGCATATTATCAATAGGAAAATCGGGGTGATGCCAGTCTATCAACGAGTAGTAAAACCCCACTTTTATACCTTCTGCCCTGAAGGCCTCCACATACTCCCGCACAAGGTCGCGCTTAGCGGCCGTGTTGGTTGATTTATAATCAGTAAACTTACTGTCGAACAGGCAAAACCCTTCATGGTGTTTGGTGGTAAGCACAGCGTACTTCATACCGGCAGCTTTTGCTTGTTTGGCCCATGCTTTAGGGTTAAACAGGTCTGGGTTGTACACATCAAAATACTTTTGGTACTGCTCATTACTTATGTGTTCGTAATTGCGTACCCACTCATGCCTGGCAGGCAGGCTGTAAAGCCCCCAGTGTATAAACATGCCAAAGCGGTCGTTGGTCCACCATTGCATGCGTTTTTGTTTTTGCTCTGGTGTTTCGTTACCCAGATGCTTTTGTTGTGCTACAGCACCTGAACATAAAAGCAATAATACCGGGATGAATTTAAGTTTAAAAGACATGGAGATTTTTTTAGCAGGTTAACCGTTAGAATTTACCATACAATTATACCTTATATTTTAACAAAACGGCAGTAAGGTTAGTATTTTGGAAGGATTGGGTAAGATTGTAAAATGTAAGTGAACAAGTACCGGTATAACTGAGTGGTAAACGATTATAGAATAAATACCCTAACAAGAATTGCCCCCGGAATAAAGGCAGTCGAAAAAAAGTGTATTGTAATTACTAAACCGGGTGTTACAGTACCATTAAATAATACTTATAACACACCCATCTTTAGTGCCCTTAACAAGGCTTTCGGCTTTTTATATTAATTTCGCTCCGCTAAAACGCAATGAGTATGAAGCCGATACAAATGGTTGATCTTAAAACGCAGTACCAGAAATTAAAACCCGAAATAGATAAAGCTGTTATTGATGTGCTGGAAAGTTCAGCCTTTATAAACGGCAAGCCAGTTCAGCAGTTTGCCGAATCCTTCTCCAATTACCTGGGCGTTAAGCATGTAATACCATGCGCTAACGGCACAGATGCGCTGCAAATAGCTATGATGGCGCTGGGCCTTCAGCCGGGCGATGAGGTTATAACACCTTCTTTTACCTATATAGCTACCACCGAAGTTGTGGCCCTTTTAAGACTTACACCGGTGTTTGTAGATGTTGATGCAAAGACATTTTGTATTGACCCCGAAGCATTACGCAAAGCCATTACCCCAAAAACAAAAGCTATTGTACCTGTTCACCTGTATGGGCAGGCGGCCAACATGGAAGCCATTATGCAGATAGCGGATGAACATAACCTTTATGTGATTGAGGATAATGCGCAGGCCACAGGTTGTACCTATACCTTTAGTGATGGTACCGTAAAAAAAACCGGCAGCATAGGTACTATTGGTGCCACTTCGTTTTTTCCATCAAAAAACCTGGGGGCGTACGGCGATGGCGGGGCTGTATTCACAAATGATGATGCACTGGCTGCAAAAATGCGGCTGATTGCAAACCACGGCCAAAGCGTGCGTTATTACCATGATGTAGTAGGCTGCAATTCCCGGCTTGATACGGTACAGGCTGCCATTTTAAACATAAAGCTGAGAGAGCTTGACGGATATATAGCTGCAAGGCGCAAAGCAGCAGATTATTACGATGCGGCCTTTGCGGGCCACCCTAAGAGAACCACCCCCTACCGGGCGGCGAAGAATGTGCTTGCTTTTCACCAGTACAGCCTGCTGCTGGAAGGCATTGTCCGTGACGGCCTTAACGAGTACCTTGCCTCAAAGCAAATCCCTTCAATGATTTACTACCCGGTGCCAGGTCATAAACAAAAAATGTTTAGCAGTTTTAACCTTGCGGATGTACACTTGCCTGTTACAGACTGGCTTACAGAAAGGGTTATTTCCTTGCCGATGCATACCGAGTTATACGAAGAACAGCTATCGTACATTACAGAAAGCATACTTGAGTTTGCCCCATTGTAATTTTAATTAGAAGACGAAGATAGTCTTGGGTCTTATATTTTTACTAAAACTTAGTACGCAATCTTATTTAACTACCCTTTAAGGGCTTAAATGATAATACAATGACTGAAAACACAAATAACGCGGCACAAAATACATCACCCGCCTATGGTAAGCATAGTATTTCCAAAGCCCTTGTAAATAAGGAGAAAAAACTGGCGGTTATAGGGTTGGGTTATGTAGGGTTGCCCGTGGCACTGGCACTGGCACGCAAGGTTAAAGTAATTGGCTTTGATATAAGCCAGCCACGTGTTGAACTACTAAGGCAAAACGTTGACCCAAGTAATGAAATTGCGCCAGAAGGTTTTATGGGCTGCGATATTGAATTTACAGCCAGCCTTGAGGTGTTAAGGGAAGCCAGCTTTTTTATTGTTGCAGTACCCACCCCTGTAGACGACCACAAAGTACCAGATATTACGTTGCTTAAAAAAGCATCAGAAACCGTTGGCAAGGTTATTAAAAAGGGCGATTATGTTGTATTTGAATCAACAGTTTACCCCTGCTGTACAGAGGAAGACTGCGTGCCGGTAATTGAAAAATACAGTGGTTTAAAATTTATTGAAGATTTTAAAGTGGGTTACTCCCCGGAGCGTATAAACCCTGGCGATACTAAGCATACGCTGCAAAATGTAGTGAAGGTTGTGTCCGGCTGCGATGAGGAGACACTGCAACAGGTGGCCGAAGTGTACGAGTTGGTGGTAACCGCTGGCGTACACAAAGCATCATCAATAAAAGTGGCAGAAGCCGCAAAGGTGATTGAAAATACCCAACGCGACCTTAACATCGCTTTGATGAATGAGCTTTCCATTATTTTCGATAAACTCGGCATCAATACTTACGAAGTGCTTGAAGCAGCGGGTACCAAGTGGAACTTTTTAAAATTCTACCCCGGTCTTGTTGGCGGCCATTGTATAGGTGTAGACCCTTATTATCTTACTTATAAAGCCTCCGAAGTAGGCTTTAACTCCAGGGTAATACTGGCAGGCAGGTATATTAACGATACAATGGGTAACTACATAAGCAAAAAAATACTGCAGCATGTAATAATGTACAGCGGTAACGTTAAGGAGTCGAAAGTGCTGATTATGGGTGCTACCTTTAAAGAAAACGTAACAGATATACGCAACTCAAAAGTAGCCGATATAGTAAATGTGCTGCGCACCTATTACCTGAATGTACATGTAACTGACCCCAGGGCATCCTCCGAAGAAGTAATGCATGAGTATGGTTTTGCCCTTGTTAAAACTCCTGATGCTGACTATGATGTAATTATTGTGGCTGTAAGCCATACAGAATACACAGAGCTTGATGAGCATTACTTTGCCTCAATAAGCAAACCACATGCACTAATTGCCGACCTTAAAGGTATTTACCGCGATAAAATAACCAGCAGAAAATACTGGAGTTTATAAGTGTAAGTGCCAAGCAACTCGTATTAATATTTAAAAAAACAATAAAAAACTATGGAAAACCTGAATAAGCCTGTTGTGCTTGTAACTGGAAAAAATGGCCAGTTGGGCAGCGAACTGGCAGACCTAACACCCGCATTACACGATAAGTTTACTTTTTGTTTTTTTGGCAGGGATGAGCTGGATATAAGCAACGAAGAACAGGTTACACAGGTGTTTAATAATTTGAAACCGGCATTTGTTATTAACTGTGGTGCCTACACTGCAGTAGATAAAGCTGAAGCTGAAAAAGAAAAGGCACTGGCTGGTAATGCTTACGGGGTTGGTGTTATGGCCAGCCTGTGCAAACAACTTGGTGCAAAGTTCATTCATGTATCTACAGACTATGTTTTTAACGGGCAGGGAACTACGCCATACAAAGAGGATGACGTAACAGACCCAGTTAACTACTATGGCTACACAAAACTGCAGGGTGAGAAACTCGCGTTGCAAAATAATGAAAACAGTATTGTAATACGCACATCGTGGGTATACAGCAAGTATGGCAACAATTTTGTAAAGACTATGATTAGGCTTATGAAAGAGCGGCCTGAAATACGGGTGGTGAGCGACCAGGTGGGAAGCCCTACTTATGCAAAAGACCTTGCTGAAGCTATACTGCAAATTATAGAGGGCAGCAAGCCGTTTAAACCCGGCATCTACCATTTTAGCAACGAAGGCGTTATCTCCTGGTTTGATTTTGCTACGGCAATTCAACAATTAAAACATTTAAACAGCACTGTTAGCCCAATACCAACAACTGCCTTTCCTACACCGGCCAAAAGGCCAGCTTATTCAGTAATGAGTAAAGAAAAAATTGCAGCCGATTACGGTGTTACAGTGCGCAACTGGAAAGATGCGCTTATAGAATGCCTGGAAAAATTATAACAGGCCAATATTAATATACAAAGAAGGATATTTCAACCTAAGATTTTTAGGCCCTGTACAGGGCCTAAAAATCTTTATAACGGTTAAATAAGTTTGTTTTAATACCAACCATAAAGTAAACATCAGATTCTGCAACACCAGGTGCTGTATGGTGCCTGTATACTGCTGTAGCCTCTACGGCAAGCCTGTTTTTGGGATTTATTAGGTAACCTGCTGTAAGCTGGTTGTAAAAATAATGGTTTTTTATACCCTGCAAAGTTTTGCTGCCAAAAGTGGGTGGCATTTGCCCCGTTACAGGGTTGCGAATATCAGGGTCGCCCCCCCACAGGTTTTCACCATTGGGATACCATAAATCCGCAGGCTGTTCACCCCTTATGGTTAACAAATTCTCCAGGCTTCCGTACCAACGATCTTTGTTGTACTGAAAAATGGAAATAAACTCATGAAAATTTGCACCAAAAGGATCAGTAAGCGACTGGTTATCGTGCGTGTAGTTTATACCAGGTTTGTCAAACCCGTGGCCGTACATGTATGGCCTAACGGTGTTCCATTCCAGCCTCCAGGCCAGGCCAGGTATTTTAAACACATCCTTGTTAAAAATACCAAGTTGTAACGCATATTTGTTCCCAAAATGCTGGCTGTGTGCTTTTAACGATTCGGATATATGCAGGTCATCCAACCCAATTTGCCCGTAAATAAACCCCTTTTTATGCAAAATATATTTACCAGTAAAGCCCATAAAGGCATTATCGGGTGAGCCAATGCCAAACTCAAGCGGACGCATAAATATTAATGGGTTTAAATATTGCACATCAAACCCCCGGTGTATGGTTGTATCCTTTGCATAAAAAATTTCATTCTCAAAAAACCCTAATTGAAATCTCTTTGAGAAATTTACGCCCAGAAAATGCATTACACTGTATTTCTGCTGGTCGCTGCCATCCACCAGGTAACGGGGGTTATCCATTTTTGCATAAATAACATTGTAGGTAAATTTCCAGTACCGTGCCTGCAAACGGATGAACGGATAATTTGATGCATTGTCAGATAATATTAAGCTTCTGTACCCGTCGCCAATAAAGTTTTTACCATTACCCGCACTGATTAAAAAATGGCTGGATGGCATATAGGTAATGTGGCCCGTAAACTGAGAAAAACCGTAAGCAGCACCATTACCACCTAATGAACCCATACCCATACCAAGGCCGTACGACTGATTGTTTTGAAAATAAGTATTTAAATAATTAGGAAAACGTTGAGAGCTATATACATAGGCCAGGCTGTAAGAAAGCTTATCATTTACCGTACCCTGTAACCTTATACCTGCAGCAGCATCGTACAGCAAGCTGCTTTGCTCTTTTGACTTACCAATAGAAGCGTCGAAGTAAGGGTCGATGGCAAAAAAACTATTTTTCCCGTTGGATTGTATACAATTGTTGGTACTTGTATTCTGTACAAAATATCCATTGTTTGGTGTGCCGTTAAGCCCAAAGGCACTGTCTGTAACCTGCGTTTTTAACGGGTTTAAAAAATGCTTATACTCCAGCCAATCAGTAGCCCTGAAGGCAGTAAATACAGTTGTATCTGCAGTAAGCGTTATTTCGTTAAATCTTTTCTGCACTTGCTGATCAAGCGGAATGCTTTGCGAATAAGCTATGTTATATAAAGCAAGAAGGAAAATTATCAGTATCTTTTTCATAAATACACCTGGTTATATTTATTACAAACCCCGTAAGATTTTTTAAAAATCGTATAACAAACTCCTGAACGATGTGCGTATGCCAATGTAAAATATCTTATCAACGTAGTTAAATAAGCTGCTGCTTTCCTTACGGTAAGTAAAACCGGCTTCTATTCTTAGGTTAGTTACCGGGTTTATTATATATGCAAGTTTTATATCCGCAAATTTTATAGTTGATGCGACCCCTTGGCCTGTAGTAACATTTTGTGGGGAGGTTTGTGTTGCCAGTGTTTGGTATACAACATTGTGGCCGTAGTTGGCCTTGCCGCTATCTGCCCCATAATTGGCTATAAACCCTTCTGCGCGAAGCCACCAGTTTTTATATGTATAGGTTGCTACAAATATACCTTCAGTAAAGTTAGCCCCCATTGGGTGGGCCAGGGATTGATTTGCGTTGGTATAATTCATGTCGGCAGAACTACCCTGGTAGGTATATGGCCTTACACTATTATACTCCAGCATAACATTAAGGTTAGGTATCTCAAATACGTCTCCTGACCTAACACCCAACTGGTAACCCGTACGGTTGCTGATAGAAGAAAACTTACCCAACTGGTTAACTACAACCTGGCCGTAAAAATAACTCCGGTCGAAAAAATAATACTTGGCATTAAGCCCTGTTATATCGTTATTTAACACCCCCGAAGGCGAGCTGCTGCCATGCAAAAACATTACAGGGCTTAGCAGCGATGGCGAAATATCCTTACCCCTGTATGCATCATGCGTTTGATCGGGCCAGATGACAGACTCAAACAGGCCGAGGGATAGCCTGTTGGTAGCTTTCCAATCCAACAAATAGGTTTGCGCCCATTTGCGATAATACCCCAGCTTATTGTTTTGTTTGGTATCTACTATTGAATACTGCGACCACATGGCAGAATACTGGAATTTTCCAAAGTTTGCCGAAGCATGCAAATAGGGATAATTGAAAGAATTTTCGGATAACAACAACGACCGGTACCCATCGCCTATAAAGTTTTTTCCATATCCAAGGTCTATCAGAAAGTTTTTACCGGGCAGGTACACAACTCGCGCAGAAGATGAACTAAAGTCAAACCCTGTACCATCGCCTGTGTTTTTGTAATTACCCTGGCCAGGTATTACTTTATATTGGTAGCGTATAAAACTATCAACATAACCGGCAAAATTGCCCTGGTTCTCGTAAAAATTGGTTTCAAAGTAAATTTTACTCCCCATATTGCCACTAATCTCATACCCCCTCGTATTCATACTTGGTTTTTGGGCATCAATTAGTTTTGTTCCTACAACTTTACGATACCGGTCGGATTTGCCTATGTATTCATCCACTGCAAAGTCGCCATAAATATTAAAGCCTGGTGATTGATACTGCAAAAGATGTTCCTGAAAAAACTTACGTTTAAACCACCTTTCGCCACTTTTTGAAGGAGCGAGCGAGTCGTAATACAGCACCGGTTTCCAGGCAGTATGCATGGTTGAATCTGCATTATACATTTTAACATCATCCACGTTATTGTAAAGCCTGAGCCTTACATTATCCTGCGCATCAGCAACAGAAAAACAAACAAACATTAATAAAAACAGGGCGAAGGCATTTTTTGAAAAGCTAAAACCACGCAGCAGGTATAGTTTTGTTAGTTGCATCAGCATTGGTGTTGAACGATTTAAAATTAGCTATGATTGACGTAATAACCCTACTTTATTGCAATTATTATATGCTAAAACCATTTTACAATACAAAACACAGCATATTTAAGATAATTTAAGAAGAAAATTTATATAATATTAATATTATATATTCTATCAGCCTAAAAAATTATCACAGGTTAAAGCATGGCATTGTACTATTAGCCTGTAATAAACAAGGCCTTATTAGTGCTACCTTTATAAAAACTCAATAGTAAACTTATCAATCAACAATCATACCCGCAGCCACGGTTTCATTAGTAGTGTCGTCAATAAGTATCAACGACCCTGTAGTACGGTTTTTACGATATGCATCAAAAAGCAATGGCTGGGTTGTGCGCAGGCGAACACGCGCAATATCATTCATTTTTATGTCTTTATCGTTCTCCAGCCTTTGAAGTGAATTTATATCCATTTTATAAATCACCTCTTTAATAACGGCTCTCACTTCTTTTGTAGTGTGCCGCAGGTAATATTTTGCGCCGGGCCTTGGTGCTGCACCATTAAGCCAGCATATCATAACATCAATATCCTGGCTAACGTTAGGCTGATTATTTTCCTTAACAATCATATCACCCCTGCTTATATCAATATCATCTTCAAGGGTAATACTTACACTCATTGGTGCAAAGGCTGCATCAAGGTTACCACCCAGCCCATCAATTGATTTTATTTTTGAGGTAAGGCCCGATGGTAATATGGTTACTTTGTCCCCAGTACGAAAAATACCGCCAGCTACACGGCCTGCATAGCCCCGGTAATCATGGTACTCCGTTGAATGTGGGCGAATAATGGTTTGAACTGGAAACCGGGGATCAATATGGTTATAATCACTACCTATATGTATTGTTTCCAGGGTATTAAGTAAGGTTGCCCCTTCGTACCACGGTGTATTGGCCGACCGGTTTACCACATTATCGCCATTAAGGGCGCTTATTGGTATAAACCTTATATCATTAACATTAAGCTTGCTGGCAAACTCGGTGTACGATTCCACTATATTGTTAAATACATCCTCTGCATAATCCACTAAATCCATCTTGTTTATACAAACAATCAGGTGAGGTATTTGCAGCAGCGAGGCTATATAAGAGTGCCTGCACGTTTGGTCAACAATGCCTTTACGTGCATCTACCAGTATAAGCGCAAGGTTGGCGGTTGATGCACCGGTAACCATGTTACGCGTGTATTGTATGTGCCCGGGCGTATCAGCAATAATAAACTTTCTTTTGGGTGTTGCAAAATAGCGGTAAGCTACATCAATAGTAATGCCTTGCTCCCGCTCTGCGCGCAGGCCATCGGTAAGCAGCGAAAGATCAATATGATCTAATCCTTTACGTTCGCTGGACTCTTTAACCGCAGCTATCTGGTCCTCAAAAATTGATTTAGAATCGTATAATAACCGGCCTATCAATGTGCTTTTTCCATCATCAACACTACCAGCAGTAGTAAACCTTAATAATTCCATAAACATATTTTTATATAAAACAGCCGCAAAAAAATTATACCTTATTGGTGCCTTAGCAATTACCAACTAAACAGCAATTATAAAAGCACTACTTGTTAGGGTGTATTGTACCAGGCTTATTTCGCCGTTTTAATTTATAAATCAAGCTTTAATAAAATTTAAAAATACCCTTGTTTTTTACGGTCTTCCATCGCCGTTTCGCCCCTTTTGTCATCCCCGCGGTTTCCTCTTTCTGTGCTGCGGGTTGCCGCAACCTCCTGCACTATTTTCTCAAGGGTGTCTGCATCCGATTCTATGCCACCGGTAATAGTAATATCGCCCAGGGTGCGGAACCTGATAAGTTTCTCTTCAATGGCTTCCCCATCTCTCAAAGAAACAAATTCCGAATTTGGCAGCCAGGTATTATCCCTGTAAAGAACCTCGCGTTTGTGGGCAAAATAGAGTGAAGGGATGGCAATATTTTCGGTGAGAATATAATTCCACACGTCCATTTCTGTCCAGTTGCTTATAGGAAACACCCTGAAATGCTCGCCCATATTTTTACGGCCGTTAAATATATTCCACAGCTCCGGGCGTTGGTTTTTGGGGTCCCACTGGCCAAACTCGTCTCTATGAGAGAAAAAACGCTCCTTAGCCCTGGCTTTTTCTTCATCCCTGCGTGCGCCGCCAATGGCAGCATCAATTTTATGGGTTTCTATTGTATCTAAAAGTGTTATTGTTTGCAGTGCATTCCGGCTGGCATTAAGCCCAGTTTCTTCTTTTGCCCTGCCTGTATTTATTGATTCCTGCACCGAGCCAACAATTAGCTGTACACCAAGCTTGCTCACCAGTTCATCTCTAAAAACCATTGTTTCGGAGAAATTGTGCCCGGTATCAATATGTATTAATGGCAGGGGTATACGTGCTGGCCAAAAAGCTTTTTTTGCAAGATGGGTTACTACTATTGAATCTTTACCTCCTGAAAAAAGTATAGCAGGCCTGTCAAATTGGGCAACAACCTCTCTTATAATAAAAATGGCTTCGGCCTCAAGCTCCTGTAAATGATTTAAATAATACTTCTGCATTTTTATAATTACAATTTTATCCTCGGCAAAACCTCGTTAATAATTTCCTGTACCGATTGTTCAACTGTTTGCAAATCGGTTCTTACATGTATATCCGGGTTGCCTGGTATTTCAAAGGGCGAAGATATGCCTGTAAAATTACTGATTTCGCCATTTCTTGCTTTTTTATATAAACCTTTTATATCTCTTTGCTCACAAACCTCCAGTGGCGCATCTACAAATATCTCAATAAAGCTGTCGCGCATTAAATTTTTAAGCATTTGCCTCTCTTTAATAAAGGGAG
>CAZRDD010000019.1:0-21653 GCA_964598675.1 uncultured Parafilimonas sp. | reverse complement strand
GAAGCTGTTTAAAAATCATTTGCAACGGTTTTTGTTTTGCCTAGTGTTTACAGTGCCACTGGTGTTGCACATGGTTGGCCTGCATATACACTGGCTAATGAATGGCTATGTGCAACTGGCCTTAACCATACCGGTATTTGCAACAGGTATGGCGTTTTTTGGCCCCAGCGCATTAAAAAGCTTATTTAAGGGCATACCCAACATGAATGTGCTGGTGGTACTTGGTGCGGTGGCCTCCTTCGGTTACAGCCTTTACGGCACGTTAACCGGCAATGCGGAGCAGTATATGTTTTACGAAACCACTGCCACCATTATAACCCTTATATTTTTAGGCAATTGGGTGGAAGACAGGGCGGTTGCCACCACGCAGCAGGCCATTAAAAAATTAGCCGTTACCCAAAAAATAATGGCCAATATGATTGCTTACGATGATAAGCACGAGGAGCATGTTTTTCCGGTGGAGAGTACCAGCCTGCACAGTGGCGACATTGTTTTAATAAAAAACGGGGAATATGTACCGGCAGACTGTAAAATTTTAGATGGAGAAGCAAGTGTTAACGAGGCCATACTTACCGGCGAAAGTATACCTGTGGAAAAGAAAATAGGCGATGCTGTTATTGGTGGCAGCATAGTAACAAACGGTACGCTTAAGGCCTATGTTACGGCTGTTGGTCAAAATACGGTAATGAGTAATATTTTAAAGCTGGTTAAAGAGGCGCAAACCGAAAAGCCGCCCGTACAGCAACTGGCCGATAAAATAAGTGCGGTATTTGTACCGGTAGTGGTAGGTATTGCTGTAGTTACATTTTTAGCCAATTATTTTATAGCTGCACAACCGTTTAGCGAAAGCCTGCTGCGCAGTATAGCCGTGCTGGTAATTGCCTGCCCGTGTGCTATGGGCCTTGCAACACCTGCAGCCATTGCCGTAGGGCTTGGCCGTGCAGCACGCAATGGCGTATTGTTTAAAAACGCCAAAAGCCTGGAGGTTTTTAAAAGCATAAAACAGGTGGTTTTCGATAAAACGGGTACCCTTACCACTGGTAATTTTAAAATAGCTGGTTTTGCGCTGAACCCGGATTTTTTGAAACAGGCCGAAACCGATGTGCTGTTTACTGATGATGATTTTAAGCGCATAGCCTACTCGCTGGAGCGTTACTCCAGCCACCCGCTGGCAAAATGTGTAACAAAGGAGTGGAAGGTAAAGGATGCTGTAAAATGGGTAAAGGTGGAAGAAGAAAAAGGGCTTGGCATGAAGGCCATTGATAAGGACGGCAACCGCTACACTGCTGGCAGCTACAAAGCAGCCGAGCACCTTACAAGCGACCATAGCCATAACATTTACATAATAAAAAATGATGTACTGGCTGGTTGGATTGATATTGCTGATGATATAAGGCCCGAAGCCAAACAGGTGGTAGCCATGTTGCATGCAGCGGGTATAAAAACCGTTTTGCTAAGCGGCGACCGCCAGGAAAAATGCGATGCTGTAGCTGCCAGCTTGGGTATTGATGAGGTGGTTGCGCAGCAAACCCCCGAACAAAAACTGGAGAAAATAGCCGCCCTTAATAAAATAATGCCCACCGCTATGATTGGCGATGGTATTAACGATGCGCCTGCCCTGGCAAAAGCTACTGTAGGCATATCCCTTAGCGATGCATCGCATATAGCCATGCAAAGTGCCCAGGTGGTTTTAATGAACCATGGTATAAAGCACCTGCCCCTTGCCCTTGGCCTGGGCAGGCATACTTACCTCACCATCAAACAAAACCTTTTTTTGGCTTTTGCCTATAACGTTATAGCCATACCCGTGGCAGCACTTGGTTTTTTAAGCCCCGGCTTTAGCGCCCTGGCAATGGGCGTTAGCGATGTTGTGCTGGCCGCAAACTCAATAAGGCTTAACTACAAAAAAGTATAACAGCAAGGTTTGTAACGGCGGCTGGTTTATAAAAAGGTTGCCCTGCCAATAAATTTTACGGTATTTAACAGTTGTTATACCTGTTTATCAATTACGGGCGTTAATTTTAACGCAATGGTTATTGATGTTGTAACAATGATACTTTTAGCACTGGCCTGTTACCGGGGGGCAAGCAAAGGGCTTATTGTAGCCGTGTTTTCGTTCCTGGCGGTTATTGTTGGCCTGGCTGCCGCAATTAAGTTGTCTGGTGTTGTGGCGGCCTGGCTGCAAAGCAGTACCAATGTAAATAAACAATGGCTGCCTTTTATTTCATTTCTCGCTGTTATTATTATAGTGGCCTTGCTGGTAAAATGGGCCGCAAAGCTGTTGCAAAAATCAGTAGAGTTTGTAATGATGGGCTGGCTTAACAGGTTGGGGGGCATTGTTTTTTTGCGTTGCTGTATGCATCTGTATACAGTATTATATTATATTACGCTACAAAAATGGCATTGCTTAAACCCGAAACCATACAGGCCTCAAAAACATACACTTTTATTGAGCCTTTTGGCCCCGGTGTAATTAATGTATTGGGGAATTTGCTGCCGGTGTTTAAAAACCTGTTTAGCGGGCTGGAAGCGTTTTTCGGCTCGTTTGCTGGTAAAAAATAGCAGGCTGTTTTTGGCATAAAGGGGTATTCATTATTATTTAACATGTATAAACAGGTAGCTTAGTGGTAAATACGGCAGTTTTTGTAAAATAATTGCGGTATTTTTGCAGTTAATTCCGTAATGTTTTATTACACCCGCCTTTAAACATCAAGGTTTTCTCGCTTCAAATACGTTTATTTGTAAGTAAATGAACCGGGGCGTATTTTAAGAATGTTTTACAATGGAGTATACAATTAAACAAACTGACAAGTTCAGGTATATTGAGGAAGGGGAAGGCGAGCCCCTAATGTTGCTGCATGGTTTGTTTGGCGCTTTAAGCAACTTTAAGGACCTTATTGAACATTTTCGTGGCAGCTACAAGGTAATAGTACCGTTGCTGCCTCTATTTGAACTGGACCTTTTTCATACTACCGTAGGTGGTTTGCAAAAACATGTACATAAGTTTATTGAGCTTAAAGGCTATAACAATATTAACCTTTTGGGTAATTCGTTGGGCGGGCACGTAGCATTGGTGCATATACTAAAACACCCCGAACGTATAAAGTCGCTTATTTTAACCGGTAGCTCGGGCTTGTTTGAAAACGGCATGGGCGACAGTTACCCCAAACGTGGCGACCGTGAGTACATAAGAAAGAAAACTGAAGTTACTTTTTACGACCCCGCAATGGCTACCGATGAGCTGGTGGATGAGGTGTATTCCATCACCAATAACAGGCTTACCGTAATTAAGATTATTGCTTTGGCCAAAAGTGCTATACGTAATAACCTTGAGGAAGAACTTAACCAGATAAAACAACCTACGCTGCTCATTTGGGGCAATAATGATACTATTACACCGCCTTTTGTGGCTAAAGAGTTCAACAAACTTATCCCGAACAGCGAGTTGCATTTTATTGACAAATGCGGGCATGCACCTATGATGGAAGTTCCTTCGGAATTCAACAGTATACTGGAACAGTTTTTATCAAAGCTCCCACATTCTGTTGCAGCGGTTGGGTAAATATAGTTGTCTCGTTTGCAGCAGGGAGGATATATAATATGTTAGTATCGCAAATTATAGAGGCTAATTTTCCACAAATACATCTTACTGATAAGATTTCGTTTGCATTGGAAATGATGGATGACTACAATGTTCACCATCTTGCTATTGCAGACCAGGATAAATTTGCAGGGCTTGTAAGCAAGGATATTTTGCACGATGCAGATGAAGACGAGCTTATTTCAACCCTGGCCGGGCATTTTATTGAGGCTTCGGTGTACGCGCACGAACATTTACTGGCAGCTATAAAGCTGATGGCAGGCTTAGGCGATTTGTCGCTTATACCCGTACTTAGCGAAACCAAAGAGTTGCTTGGGGTAATAACAGCCACAAAACTTATACAGGCAGTAGCCGTTTTTAATGCGGCAGAAGAGCCCGGGGGTATGTTGGTGGTAGAAATGGACAAGCGTAACTTTTCGTTTGGCGAAATAAGCCGCCTGGTGGAAACAAACGATGCCTACATTACCCAGTTGAATACCTACACAGATGCTGCTACCGGCATGCTGCAGGCTACTATAAGGGTAAATAAAATTGAAATCTCCGATATTGTGGCAACGCTTCAACGCTACGATTACAACATTCTATATTATTTTGGGGAAGAATTGTACGAGAACGAACTAAAGGAAAACCTGGATTTGCTGATGGCTTATTTAAACATATAAGTACTTTGGCAGGTTATGCCATTACTTGATAATAGATATTTTTAGGCTGTTTAATAAAAACAAAACGCCCCTGGTATTTAAACTCAAGGGGCGTTTTATATTAAATATTTTAAGCCTATTTGCTTAAATACATGCTTTTTTCCTTGTAAAGTGTTCTGAAATAAGGGTCGCGCAAATCTTTAATAAAGCGGATGGCCTCACCTGTGCTCTTCATTTCTGGCCCCAGCTCCTTGTTAACATTCGGGAATTTATTAAAGCTGAAAACCGGCTCCTTAATAGCAAAACCTTCCAGTTTTTTCTCAATGGTAAAATCTTTCAGTTTGGCGGCACCCAGCATTACCTTGGTAGCAATGTTTAGGTAAGGTATCTGGTAAGCTTTTGCAATAAACGGCGTGGTGCGGCTGGCGCGAGGGTTGGCCTCAATTACAAAAACCTTGTCGTTTTTAATAGCAAACTGTATATTTATAAGCCCGCGAATATCAAGCGCGCGAGCAATTTTTTCTGCATAAAACTCCATGGTGGTTACTACCAGCGGGGTAAGGTTAAAGGCTGGCAATACCGCATTACTGTCGCCGCTGTGTATACCGGCAGGCTCAATATGCTCCATCACCCCCATTACATGAAAATCTTCGCCATCAAAAATGCCGTCAATTTCAGCTTCCTGGCAACGGTCTAAAAAGTGGTCAATCAGTATCTTGTTATCGGGTATATGTTTCAGCAGGCTTACCACCGCTTTTTCAAGCTCCTCATCATTAATAACAATACGCATTCTTTGCCCGCCTAATACATAGCTTGGGCGCACCAGTACGGGAAAACCAACGGCTTTAGCCACTTCAATGGCCTCATCGGCTGTATATGCGGTGCCGTATTCGGGGTAAGGTATTTTAAGCTCTTTCAGCAGGTCGCTAAAACGGCCGCGGTCTTCGGCAATATCCATGCTGTCGAAAGATGTGCCTATAATGGGTATGCCTTTTTCCTGTAGCTTTTTGGCCAGTTTAAGGGCGGTTTGGCCACCCAGCTGCACAATCACCCCGTCTGGTTTCTCCAGTTCAATAATTTCCCACAGGTGTTCCCAGTAAACAGGCTCAAAATAAAGTTTGTCGGCCATGTCAAAATCCGTACTCACTGTTTCGGGGTTACAGTTTACCATTATGGCTTCGTAACCGCACTCTTTTATGGCTAATAAACCATGCACACAGCAGTAATCAAATTCAATGCCCTGGCCTATACGGTTGGGGCCGCTGCCTAATACAATGATCTTTTTTTTACTGGATGGAATGGACTCGTTGGAAGAAAGTGTTGTATTACTCATTATGTACAAAATTCGGCAAAATTAACGTCTTATAAGGATTGAACAAAACTTTATACCATGTTATTGTGATAATTTTGGCATTCCAACTGTAATCTATTTTGCCGTATGATACGTTTTACATTATGTAATATTAATTGTGGTTATGAGAAGGATATGCAAAACAGGTTTGGCGTTGGTTATTATTATGCTTCAGTGTTTTACTGCGGCGGCACAAAATAAGGTTTTAAGAGGCGTTATATTAGATAAACAAAGCGATGAGCCCATACCCTTTTCATCAGCGGTATTTAAGGCGAGCGGCAGGGGGGCTTTAACAGATTCGTTAGGCAGGTTTAACATGCAGTTGCAGGCATGGCCAATAGGCGATACGCTTGAAATAAGTAGTGTAGGCTATAAAGTTCTGAATATTCCCTTCGTTTTTAATAAGGATTCTGTACTGCTTACCTTTCACCTGGAGGTGTTACCTCCGCAGCACGAGGCCATTGTAAAGGCAAAATATAACCGGGCACTTTGGTTCTGGCGCAGAATTATGCTGCACAAACCACAGCACGACCGTCATAACTGGAACAACTACTCCTACGAGATATACAACAAGCTTGAACTGGATATTGACAAAATAAACAAAGACAAAATAAGCAAGATAGGCTTGCTTAAGCCATTGAATTTTGTGCTTGATTATGTGGACAGCACATCGGAAAAAGAGCCATACCTGCCGGTATACCTGATTGAAACCCTATCCGACTACTATTACCAGAAAAACCCGGTACGCACCCGCGAGGTAATAAAAGCCACCATTACCAATGGTATTGATAACGAGAGCGTTATGAAGCAGCTGGGGGGTACGTACCAAAATGTTAACGTGTATAATAATTTTATACCCGTGTTTAACAAGGAGTTTATAAGCCCTTTTAACGAGAATGGCGACAATTACTACAAATTCAGGCTGTTGGATACCCAATACCTTAATAAAAAAAGGCTGGTGCATTTAAGCTTTACCGCCAAACACAAAGGGCAAAGCACTTTTGAAGGCGATTGCTGGGTACACGATACCACCTTTGCCATTCAAAAAATAACCCTGCGCCCATCGCTGGATGCCAATATTAATTTTATTACCGGCCTAACCATTATACAGGAGTATAAATTGGTAAACGATACCTCTTGGTTTTTGTATAAGGATAAGTTTGTGGCAGATGTATCGCCGTTGGGTAAGTCTAAAATAAGTTTCAAGGGCCGCAAAACGGCTACTTATAAAAATGTTGTTATTAACGATTCCTCGGTGGTTAACGAGCTGGCCAAAAGCAAATCGCCGGAGGATATTGTGGTACTGCCGCAAGCCCCCAGCCTGCCAGACTCCTTCTGGCAAAAAAGCCGCCACGAGCCCCTGAATAAGGATGAACTGGGCGTTTACAAAATGCTGGATACCCTTGAAAAAAATAAAACATATATTTTCTACCGAAATTTTACCAACTTTTTATTTACCGGGGTAAGAGATATAGGCAATTACCGTATTGGCCCGTGGTATAACTGGATGTCTGCCAATTACTGGGAGGGGTTACGCCTTAGGTTTGATGTTTCAACCAACCGCGATTTTAGCAAGCATTGGTATTTTCACACCTACCTGGCCTATGGCACCAAAGACCAGGCATTGAAAGGCAAAGCCGAAGTACAGTACCAGTTTGGTCGTACACCATGGTCGTATGTAAATTTCTCGTACAAGCACGATCTTGACAATGGTGCCTTGTACACCGGCCAGTTAGGCACGGATAACCTGCTGGCATACCTGTTTCGTAAAAACGGCATACCCTATAAGTTTCAGCGCGTTGAGGAGAAAAAATTTGACTTTTATAAAGAAACCTACAACGGTTTTGGTATAGGTTTAACAGCCTCCAGCCGCCAGTACACACCGCTGCTTAACCTGCCCTCCAAAGAGCTTTTCCCTGTAGTAGGCACTGGTGAACCCCTTAATAATTTTGAAGTGGGTTTAAGGTTTAGGTATGCCTATAAGGAACATACAATAGCCGAAAACTTTGACCGTACCAGCCTTGGCAGCGATTACCCTATTGTTGAAGTAAAGTTTGCGCACGGCCTTAAAGGGGTGCTTAACAGCAGTTATACCTATAACAAGGCCGATATTGTTATAAGCGATTTTGTAAACATATCCCCCTACGGCACACTTAATTATAACGTATTTGCTGGCAAAGTATTTGGCAACAAAGCCTTGCCTTACCAGGTGCTGGATGTGCAGCCGGGCAATGAGTTTAGCTATTACAGCCAGTACGCCTTTAACCTGATGAACCGGTTTGAATATGTTACCGACCAGTATGCCGGTTTTAATGTTGAACACAATATAGGCAGCGGGCTTTTTAGGTTTATACCTTTAACCCGTAAACTAAAGCTAAGGCAGTTGTGGGAGGCGAAAGGTGTTATTGGCACCCTTA
Organism: uncultured Parafilimonas sp.; assembly: GCA_964598675.1. Classification (GTDB taxonomy): domain Bacteria; phylum Bacteroidota; class Bacteroidia; order Chitinophagales; family Chitinophagaceae; genus JABDFW01. Next base: position 13,643 of record CAZRDD010000019.1, on the reverse strand, counting down.
GCAATGCCAACCAGCAGCTTAACTTTGTGGGCAATTACCCTTTTAACAACTTAAATGGCAAATTCTATCTTGAAGTTGGTACGGGTATTGATAATATATTAAAGTTGTTTCGGGTAGATTTTGTGTGGAGGCTTTCGCCCACCCCACTGCCCGCAGCAACGCAGCAAAGGTTTGGTATATTTTTTGGTTTCAGGCTTTCGCTGTAATAGTTAAAGTATTTATTACCTTCGATTGTTATGAAAAAAATACTGATTGTTATTGGGTTATGTATTCCGGTATTTTCATTTTGCCAAAGCAGCGAATTGATTGACTCTGTTAACAAAGTAATAGGGCCAGATTATGCTTTTGAGGTGGATACTATACCTTCATACCACCTGTACAACAACATTATTGAGGCCTACATTACAGGCAACGGGGTAAAAGAAATTGTGGTGGCCGCCAGTAATGTTGATTCAGCATCGGAGCTTAATAAAATATTTATACTGGCCAGGCGTAATAAAAAACTGGTTATTATTGATTCCTCAGCGGCTTACTATGTAGATGGCTCAGGCCCCTACATAAAACTTAAAGGCTCAACCCTAACCGTAACGCACAACTTTCCACGTGGCTATAACAGTACTGTGTACCGCTTTAACAGCGCATCAAAGCGGTATTTTCTTACCAAGATATATTACAGCAGTATTGAGCCCAATAACCCTGATTACGACCACAGCATTAATGTAAACCAGGTGTACGATGTAAATACACAATCGCTGGCGTTGAAAACCAGTTTGCGTGCTTACGCTGACGATAAAATTACCAAGGAAAAAACAAAAGAAATTTCGCAAAAACTGCCCAAAGGCGTTGGACTTGCCTTAACAAAGCTGGATGACCCCTATAACTATGATGTGTTTTTAACCGAAGGCAAGCTTTTTAACCAGCTAATGAAGTATTAACCATACACTTACAACAGGCACAGTAATTACTGGTTGTAACTTACTCATTTGGCTGAAGCCAAAACATCCTGTACCTGAATGATATTTTGTTTAAGTTTATTACCTTAAACAGCCTGTATATTAATCAAACCTAATATAAACAGGTAAATTTGGTAATATTGTTACAGTAATATTTAGTGTTCAGCAACTCACAAATTATCCAATGATACCAGCACCCGTGCCGGAAAATGAAACAGAAAGGCTCCGCGAACTGTACAGGCTTGAATTATTAGATACCCCATACGAAAAGGAATTTGATGATATTGTGCGTATTGCATCCAGAATATGCAACACCCCTATTTCAACCATAACACTTATTGACTCAAACCGCCAGTGGTTTAAGGCTAAAGTTGGCACAGAAGGCAACAGCGACCCTCGTAGTATTACCTTTTGCGGCCATGCCATAATGGATGATACCCTGATGGAGGTACCTAATGCACTGAATGATGAACGTTTTGTTGACAACCCCCTTGTGCTTGGCGACCCGCCAAACATAAGGTATTACGCGGGTATGCCACTTGTTACTAAAACCGGGTATAAAATTGGTACGCTTTGCGTTATTGACCGTATACCCAGGAACCTGGATAAAGACCAACTGGAAACACTTGAAATATTGGCCAAACAGGTAATGAACCTGATTGAGTTACGGGTAAAATACAAGGAGCTGAAAGAGCTGGCCAATATTAAAAACCGCATTATTTCTATTATTGGGCACGATGTACGTAACCCCCTTAGCGGCATAAAAGGTATACTTGAAGTAAAGGCGCTGGGCCTGGTGCCACCCGAGGAGGAAGAGAAAATTATGGGTATGCTTACCGAGCAGGTTGACCGTACTTTAAGCATGCTTACCAACCTGGCGCAGTGGGGCAGGCTTGATATTTTACCACATAAAAACGAGTTGCATACCATAGAGCTTAACAGCATTACCAGTAAATGCCTTGCCGAACTGGAGCTTAATTTTGAAGAAAAAGGCAATACCGTAAACAACCAAACAGATGGGACAGTACATTTTACGGTTGATAGAAACGCCCTGGCCTTTATGCTGCGTAACATAATAACCAACGCCAATAAGTTTACTGAGAATGGGGTAATAACCATTAGCAATACTGAAAATACCGTAACAGTTAGTGATACCGGTACTGGTATGAGCCACCAGCTTGTTGCTGCACTTAACAGCCATGGCGATGTAAATTCAACATTGGGCACCCGTAAGGAAGCAGGTACAGGGCTTGGCCTTTTGTTGGTAAAGGATTTTTTGCGCAAGATTGATGGCAGCCTTTTGGTAGAGAGTGAACCCGGTAAAGGCAGTAGCATCAGCATTGTATTTAACAACTTGCCAGCTATACTGCAAGGCAATTAGGTTTAACGGTAGTGCTTTTTGCAGGTGCATTATGTGCCATGCGGCAAGCATTATGGTTTTGAGTAACTATAAAAAAGCCGCCATGTAAAAACACGGCGGCATTACTTACTAATCCCACTAAAAAGTCGTTTTATTCTTTTTCGCTTCCGTTGGCGGAAGCTTCCAATATTTTAGCCCTTATTTTAGCTTCAATTTCATTAGAAAGCTCGGGGTTATCGTGCAAAAGCGTTTTTACAGCATCGCGGCCCTGGCCCAGTTTTGAAGCTTCGTAGCTAAACCAGCTTCCACTTTTGTTTACTATGCCAAGTTCAACACCCATATCTAATATTTCGCCTGTTTTGCTTATGCCCTCGCCAAAAATAATATCAAACTCTGCACTGCGAAAAGGTGGTGCCACTTTGTTTTTAACCACTTTTACCTTTACACGGTTACCCACGGCTTCATCGCCATCTTTTATTTGTGCCAGTCTGCGTATATCCAAACGTACAGAAGCATAAAATTTAAGCGCATTACCGCCGGTGGTTGTTTCGGGGTTGCCAAACATTACACCAATTTTTTCGCGCAACTGGTTTATAAAAATACAAACGGTATTTGTTTTATTAATGGTGGCGGTAAGCTTACGCAACGCCTGGCTCATTAACCTTGCCTGCAGGCCCATTTTGCTGTCGCCCATTTCACCTTCCAGTTCGCCTTTAGGTACAAGTGCCGCAACGGAATCAATTACCACCACATCAATAGCGCCCGAAAGTATAAGGCGGTCAGCAATTTCCAAAGCCTGCTCGCCATAATCTGGCTGCGATATTAAAAGGTTGTCAACATCTACCCCCAGTTTTTGGGCATAGCTGCTGTCAAAAGCATGTTCCGCATCAATAATGGCGCAAATACCACCTTTTTTCTGCGCTTCAGCAATAACGTGTATAGCGATGGTTGTTTTACCAGATGATTCCGGCCCGTATATTTCTACAATCCTGCCCTTAGGTAAACCGCCAATGCCCAGTGCCACATCAAGCCCAATAGAGCCTGTGGAAACTATTTCCTGCAGCCTTTCTGCGCGCTCATTCATCATCATCACACTGCCTTTACCAAAATCCTTATCAATCTTGTCTATTGTAAGTTTAAGGGCTTTGAGTTTTTCTGCATTAACCATAAAAGTTATTTTTTATCAAATGTAATGAGGCCGTAAAAATAAAGCAATAATTTATATAAACTAATTTATTTAGTATTATTTTGATAATTATTTTGGGTATTTGCTATTTTGTTAAACGGATTTTATGTTGCGTAGTACTGTGCAGCTTTAGCCCTCCGGCTTATTAAAGCGCTGTAATGGTAAAATTAATATCCCTATTTTAGCAGCCTCTAACATTAGCCGCAATGAAAAAAATAACGTTATTGCTTATTACCCTGCTTATTTGCATGGCTTGCTTCGCACAGCAAAAAACTTATTGCAACCCTATTAATATAGATTATGGGTACTGCCCTATACCCAATTTTAGCGAGCAGGGCAAGCACCGCGCCACCGCCGATCCTACCATTACCCTTTTTAAAGGAGATTACTACCTGTTTAGCACCAATCAATGGGGCTATTGGTGGAGCAGCGATATGCTTAACTGGAAGTTTGTGCCACGCAAGTTTTTAAAGCCTTACCAAACAGCCAAACCCATATACGATGAGTTGTGCGCCCCGGCCACCCTTGTGCTGCACGATACATTGCTGGTGATTGGCAGTACCTACTCGCAGGATTTTCCCCTGTGGATGAGTACCAACCCGCATGTGGATGACTGGAAAGAAGCCGTAGATTCCTTTAAAGTGGGTGCCTGGGACCCCGGGCTTTTTCTGGATGAGGACAGTAACAAGCTGTATATATATTTTGGCAGCAGTAATTTTTACCCAACATACGGCCAGGAAATTGACCGCAAAACATTTGCCCCTATTGGCGAGCGCAAGGAACTGCTGCGCCTGAACGACAGCATACACGGTTGGGAGCGTTTTGGCGAGTACAGCGATAATACTTTTTTAAAACCCTTTATTGAAGGTAGCTGGATGAACAAACACAATGGCAAATACTACCTGCAATACGGTGCACCCGGTACAGAATTTAGTGGCTATGGCGATGGTGTTTATGTAAGCGATAATCCACTGGGGCCATTTACTTACCAAAGCCACAACCCTTTTAGTTACAAACCGGGCGGCTATGCACGGGGCGCAGGGCATGGGGCCACTTACCAGGATAAATATGGCAACTGGTGGCACGTATCTACTATTGTAATTGCCACTAAAAACAACTTTGAGCGCAGGATAGGCATTTGGCCTGCTGGATTTGATAAGGATGATATTTTGTATTGCAACACCGCCTACGGCGACTACCCTACGCTGCTTGCGCAGGGGCCCGAAAACCATGAGGCTGGCCGTTTTTCAGGCTGGATGCTGCTTAACTATAATAAACCTGTTAAGGTTTCTTCCACCTACGGCGGGCATGAAGCCAATTATGCCACTGATGAAAGCATAAAAACGTACTGGAGTGCGGCCACAGGCAATAAAGGTGAGTGGATTGAAACAGACCTGGGCCATATAAGCACTGTAAATGCCCTGCAAATTAATTATGCCGACCAGGATGCCGCCATTATGGGCAAAGTACCCGGCTTGTACCACCAGTATAAGATATACAGTTCGGCCGATGGCAAAACCTGGAAAACTTTGGTTGACAAGAGCCTTAACCAAACCGATGTTCCGCACGATTATATTGAGTTAAGCACGCCTGTACAAACACGTTACCTTAAAATGGAAAACCTGCACACGGCTACCGGCAAATTTGCCGTTAGTGGCCTGCGCGTATTTGGCAACGGCAATGGCGCCAAACCCGATACTGTTAAAAACTTTGTGGTACTGCGTGGCGAAACCGATACACGCAACGCCTGGCTAAAATGGCAGGCAGCAGATGATGCCGATGGCTATGTTATTTACAGCGGTATTGCCCCCGATAAACTGTACACAAGCGTAATGGTGTACGGCAATAACGAATATTATTTTAAAGCGATGGATAAAGGCAGGCCCTATTATTTTACCATAGAAGCGTTTAACGAAAACGGCATCTCAAAAAGAACGCAAGTGGTAAAAGTGGAGTAAAATTATTTGTATAGTAACCATTGTGCACTAATAAAAACGCATACACAGGTGCTTGTAAAAAGCATTTATGTATGCGTTTATCTTTTCCTACTGTTGTAAAGGCAGGGTGTAAAAGCCCGGCCAACAGTGTAAATATTTTACCCCAGGTTATTCTGTAACGGGTAAATGGGTAAGTATTTCTGCCACCAGCTCAGTTTTGGTAATGGGTATACCCATTATTTTATTGTAGCCCTTAGCATCAACAAAATACTGGTCGCGTATTATTTTAATAAGCTGCCCGTTGTTTATTTCGGGTATCAGCACTGTATCAAAATTGTTTAATATTTCGCCTAAATTTTTAGGGAAGGGGCGTATGTAACGCAAATGCGCATGGCTTACGGCGTGGCCTTGTGCCTGTAACTCAAGCACGCTGCTTTTAATAACACCGTAGGTACTGCCCCAGCCCAGTACAAGCACCTTGCCTTTTGCAGGGCCGCTGTCCAGCGTTTGCTCAGGTATATAGTCGGCAATCTTATCCACTTTAGCCTGCCTGGTTTTAACCATGTGCTGGTGGTTATCGGCATCGTAACTTACGTTACCGGTAACATCCTGTTTTTCAATGCCGCCAATACGGTGTTCCAGGCCCGGTGTGCCCGGTATAGCCCAGGGGCGCACCAGTTTTTCATCTCTTAAATAGGGTAAAAACTTGTCGCCACCGTTTTTCTCCTTAATAAACTCTACTTTAATTTCTGGCAGGTTATCGCTCTGCGGAAACTTCCATGGCTCTGCACCATTGGCAATGTACCCATCGCTTAAAAATATAACGGGGGTCATGTGCTGTAACGAAATTCTTACCGCTTCATAAACAGCACTAAAACAATCGCTTGGTGTGCTGGAGGCAATTACTGGCATGGGGCATTCGCCATTGCGGCCGTAGTATGCCTGCAGTAAATCGCTCTGCTCCGTTTTTGTAGGCAACCCGGTTGAAGGGCCACCGCGTTGTACATTTATTATCAGCAAAGGTATTTCCAGCATCACCGCCAAACCCATCGCTTCTGCTTTTAAAGCCATACCGGGGCCAGAGGTGGTGGTTACACCTATGTTGCCGCCGTAAGAGGCTCCAATAGCAGAGGTAATTGCTGCAATTTCATCTTCTGCCTGAAAGGTTTTTATGCCAAAGGTTTTATACCTGCTTAACTCATGCAAAATATCTGAGGCAGGAGTAATGGGGTAGGAGCCTAAAAACAACGGCAACCCGCTTTTTTGCGAGGCTGCTATAAGGCCATACGCCAGTGCCTGGTTGCCCATAATGCTGCGGTAAAGCCCGGCAGGCAGTTTGGCCTTTTCCACCTTATACCTTGTACTAAAGGTTTCGGTGGTATCGCCGTAATGGTAACCTGCTTTCAGCACCTTAATGTTGCTTTGCAGAATATTATCTTTTTTGCCGAATTTATCTTTTAAAAAGTCAATGGTATTTTCAAGGCTGCGGTTGTACATCCAGTAAATAAAGCCCAGTACAAACATGTTTTTAGCGCGGTCTTTTTCCTTCATCCCCAGTTCAGGAAACTCCTTCAAAGCCTCCCGGGTCATTTTGGTAACATCTATTTTTGTTACCTCGTAGCTGTCAAGGCTGCCGTTATCCAGCGGGTTAACCCCTTCAGGGTAGTTGGCCAAGCGCAGGTTTTTACTATCAAAACCATCAATGTTTACAATAATTTTACCTGCTGGTTTAAGGCTTTTAAGGTTAACCTTAAGGGCAGCGGCATTCATGGCCACAAGTACATCGCAAAGGTCGCCGGGGGTATAAACTTTATCGCTTGAAAAGTGTACCTGAAAACCACTAACACCGGGTACAGTACCCTGCGGGGCGCGTATTTCTGCCGGAAAATCGGGAAAAGTAGCAAGGTCAATGCCCAGCAATGCAGTATTATTGGTAAACTGCTGGCCCGTAAGCTGCATCCCATCGCCACTGTCGCCTGCAAACTTTATCACTACATCCTGCAGCGTTATTTCTTTAGTATCCATGTCCAAACAATTGAAGATGATGCCGTTTTAGTAAAAGCACTAAACGAAAAACTTTGCAAAGGTAATATAAGCAGGCATGGCATAGTGTTGTTTTTTGGAAAAGATAATGCTTACAAAAGCCGGTAATAAAATTAACACCAACCAAATACATACAACTGCGTGGTTTAACCCCTGCTACTTACCCCCATACCCATTAATATTGTAAAAAATTTACCCATGGCAGGATTGATAATTTGCCCTAAGTGCAGCCACCAGTTTGAACCAACAGACGCTTTTAGGGAAGAGGTGCAATTGGAGCTGAGGAATGAAGCCAAAAAATGGCAGGCGCGTAAAGAAGAGGAATACAGGCAAAAAGAGCAATTGTTTCAGCAACAGATACAGGCGAAAGATACCGAACTTAACAAGAGGCTTGCAGAAGAAAAGCAAAAATTGCAGATGGAATTGAAGGAATCCATAAGCAAAAGTGTTGGGGCCGATTTTGAAAACAGGGTGCAAATGCTGCAACAGGCTGTTGCCGATAATGAGGAGAAGCTTAGGGAGGCCCGCCGCAAAGAACTTGCTTTTTTACAGCAGGAGCAAGCCTTTAAAATAAAAGAGCAGGAGCTTGAGCTGAGCATACAGCGCAGGCTGATGGAGGAACGAGCCAAAATGAAAGAGCAGGTGTGGAACGAAGAAAACGAGCGCCTGCAGTTAAAAGAAACACAGCATTTGCTGGAAAAGAAAGAATTGCAAAAACAATTGGAAGACCAGAAGAAGCTGGTTGACGAACTGAAGCGCAAGCAGGAGCAGGGCAGCATGCAGCTACAGGGCGAGGTGCAGGAACTGCTGCTGGAAGAAATACTGCGCAGCACATTTCCGTTTGATGTGGTTAGCCCGGTAGATAAAGGCATAAAAGGGGCTGATTGTGTACAAACCGTACGTAACCAGTTTGGCAACGAAGCTGGTAAAATTATTTACGAAAGCAAGCGCACCAAAGATTTTACGCTTGACTGGATTGAGAAGCTTAAAAAGGATATGCGTTTTATGGCTGCCGATGTAGCCATTATTGTTACGCAAACCCTGCCAAAAGATATGGAACGTTTTGGCGAAAAAGACGGCGTGTATATATGCACTTTTAGCGAGGTTCGCAGTGTTGCCCTGCTGCTGCGCAACAGCATTTTAAAAATTGCAGATGCCAAAAAAAGCCAGGAGAACAGGGGCGAGAAAATGGTGATGCTGTACGATTACCTTACCGGCAACGAATTTAGCGAGCAGTGGAAAGCTATACGGGAAGGCTTTATGAGCATGAAGCTTAGCATACAAAGGGAGAGGGATATGATGGAGAAGTTGTGGAAAGCACGGGAGAAGCAACTGGAAAAAGTATTGCTTAACGCATCGCACATACGGGGCTCTATTGAAGGTATTGCCGGGGCTGATGCCGTTAACTTAAACCTGCTGGAAGATAATGCTGGGCTGCTTGAATAACAGTTACCAGCTTAAAATAGCCTTATCATGCCCCTGTTTTGGCATGGTAAGGCATTAAATTATCATAAAACCAGCTTTGCCTAAGGGTTAGTAATTACCTTTAGCAACTAAAAAAAATCCAATATCAAGAATAGTCTATATAACCTGTATCATAATACTACCGGCTTAATTGCCTGTATTTATTAGAAAACACCAAGTAAATGCTAAACTCTAAAAAACAACTTTGCTTCTTTTTGTTATTGTACCCGGCACTCGCTTTTAGCCAAACTATTTATTACGACAGCCGTTTTTCCGTGCTGGAAAACTTTAAAAGGGGTTTCGCCGATACTTTTCATGTAGATAGTTATGTTTTTAGAATTGTGGCCGATACTTCCGAAGCACCGGAATACAGGTTTCAGTTGCAGAAGCAGGAAGGCAGCGCCTGGGCAAAAAGGTTCAGTTTTGGTTTTGGTATAGGTTTCCATAACCCCGATTACAACCGTAAAGTTGATTTTAACTGCGATAATTACAACGACCTGCTGGTATTTAGCTCCCACGGGGGCGGCGCGTATGTGTACGACAGTGCCGCCGGGGAGTTTAAAAGCACCCCTCTTAAACGCCCTTACGACTGGAAGGTGCTCAACACCCAGCACAGGTTGGTTTGCTCGCTTGATTATGACCCTGCTACCGGTAACGGGGTATCATTATTATATACTTTTTCAGGCTTCAACATATACCCGCTGTATTACCTGGCCATTAAAACCAGCGCAGACGGCTACAAAAAAACCTGCATTTTATACAAATGCAGTAATGGCGATATTGAAAGCAAAACAAAAGTGGAGGAGAAAATATTCTACAGCCCCGGCTACGATTTTTTTCACGGCTTTTGGAAAACACGTTATAAAAAGTTGCTGGCTTACGATTAATTACTGCTTGTTGTTAGCTAATATTTAACCTGTTGTTACTACATTCACAGCACTATGTACGCAGGAACCGATACAGAAGACAACAGGCCCAGCAAAAAAAAGCCGATATACCCGGTTAATGCCAGGTTACGTAAATACCTTACCCGCTACGGCAGGGAGGTTACCCTGCCCGTTAGCTACCAGGACCTGCTGCACTTTCGCTACACCATACCCCACCGTGATAAGCATGGCAACACCACCGCCTGGGAGCAGGCCAGTTACGACATGCGCGAGTGGGATTACCTTAGGGAAGGCCTGGTAAAATGTTACGCCATTTTAAAAACAGAGGGTGATTTTAGCTTCATCAATCAATTAGATGTTGCCCGTATTGATTTTTGCAGTTTTGGTAACAGCCACCCTTTTCGCATACGTATTGTAAACCGTTACAACGAAAACTACGACCATTACTATATTAAGCGGGCCGATGCAAGCCGTATTTACGGGCTTGAACTGGAGCATATTTTAAGCCCCAACCGCATGACGTATTTTACCAGCATGCAAACCCTTATTGAAGAACATATACCCGGCATACCCGGCGATGAGTTTATAAAACATTATCTTGATAAGCCGGAAACAAACCAGGTGCGCTTTAGCAAGGAATTTGTAAAGTTTAACGAGCGTTGTTTTATTTGCCTGCTGGGCGATATGCGCAGCTATAATTTTGTAGTGGATATTACCCCCGATATTGAAAATGTGCAATACCATATAAGGGCCATTGATTTTGACCAGGAATGTTACGAGGGCAGAAAAAACATGTACCTGCCGCAGTTTTTTAAGGAAAACTATCCACTGGTGCAAACCGTGTTGAAACACCTTAATAAAGAGTCTATTGAGCAGTACCAGGCAGAAGAGCGTACCAAAATAGTGTTCAGGCTGGCGGCCTCGCGGTATCAGATAAAAGAGCTTATGGATATTATGGGCCAGGATACCATATCGAAACCGGAGAAAGTAGAGCAACTGAGGGTTGAACTGGCCAGCCATTTTAATCAGGTAGCTTTTTTGCAAGCCAAAACAATGGGGCAATTGCTTAAAACACAATTGAAGCAAACATTGCGTAAAAGTTTAAAACTGGTACCCAAAAAACCGTTGATTATGTACAGCTAACAATAGCTGTTACTTTTCTTCCTCGGTATCAAACCTTTCCACCCGGTGTATGCCGTTTAATTTTTTAAGGCGGTTTACCAGCTCGCTCAATTCCTCCTTATCGTGTACAAATACCTTTATTGAACCCTTAAATAAACCCTCGCCGCTTTCAATGGCCAGGGCCGAAATATTTACCTTCATCTCCCCGCTTATTACATTGGTAATTTTATTTATTACCCCAACATCATCAATACCCACAATTTTAAGCCCGGTAAGAAAAGATATTTCTTTGTTTTTTGCCCACTTGGTTTTTACAATACGTTCGCCATAGTTGGCCATCATCTGCGGGGCGTTGGGGCAGCTAATGCGGTGTATAATAAGCCCTTTGCCGGGGCGGATAAAGCCAAAAACATCATCGCCCGGTATGGGGTTACAACATTTGGCCAGGGTGTACATTATTTTATCGCTGCTCTCACCAAAAATAATCAGCTCATTATCTTTTTTGGCATGGCTTTGCCTGGCTTCTGTGTCGGTTTTAACATCTGCAACTGGTTTGGCTACCGGTTTGGGGTGTTCAAGCTTATCGCCAAGTACATGAAATTCCTTCAGTTCCTTAAGGTCAATCAGTTTAACGGCAATATTATAAAACAGGTCTAACTGGCTGGCTACTTTGTAAAAAGTAACCAATTCATCAATATTATGCTGGTTATATGCCGCTCCCACACTTTCAAGCCTGCGTTGTAAAACATATTTGCCATCATCTGCAACAACCCTTTTCTCTTCGCGCAGGGCATCTTTTATTTTACTTTTTGCTTTGGCGGTAACAGCAAAATTCAGCCAGTCCTCGGTAGGCTTTTGCTTTTGGCTGGTAATAATCTCCACCTGGTCGCCGCTTTTAAGCTTATGGCTTATGGGTACCAGTTTGTGGTTTATTTTAGCGCCAATACACTTGTTGCCAATGGCGGAGTGGATGGAGTAGGCAAAGTCAAGCGCGCTTGAATTTACCGGCATCATTTTTATATCGCCCTTGGGGGTGTACACGTAAATTTCTTCTGCAAGAAAGCTGGTTTTAAAATCCTGCAAAAAGTCAATGGAGTCTGCATCCTGGTTGCCAATCACCTCTCTTATCTGGCTGAACCATTTATCAAAACGGTCTTCATCATTGCTGCCTTCTTTGTATTTGTAGTGTGCGGCAAGCCCTTTTTCGGCAATTTCATTCATACGGCGGCTTCGTATCTGCACTTCAACCCAGCGGCCCTGCGGACCCATTACGGTGGTGTGCAGCGCTTCATAACCATTGCTTTTGGGGCTGCTCAGCCAATCGCGCATGCGCTCGGGCGATGGCATGTACTGGTCGGCAATAAGGGAGTACACATTCCAGCAGTCGGCCTTTTCCTTTTCCTGCGGGGAGTTTAGTATTACCCTTATGGCAAACAGGTCGTATACCTCCTCAAAAGCCACCGCTTTTTTCTTTATTTTATTCCAGATGGAGTGTATGCTTTTGGGCCTGCCGTATATTTCAAAGTCGTACCCGAGGGCGGTAAGCTTTTCTTTCAGTGGTTTAATAAACTCGTTTATGTAACGGCTGCGCTCCCGTTTAGTGTCGGCCAGTTTACGGGCAATATCCTTGTAAGCCTCTGGCTCCATATACTTCATGGCCAGGTCTTCCATTTCGGTTTTTATAGTGTACAGGCCCATACGGTGGGCAAGCGGTGCATATACCCAAATGGTTTCACTGGCTATTTTAAGCTGCTTCTCCTTTTTCATGGAGTCGAGCGTGCGCATGTTATGCAGCCTGTCGGCAAGCTTTATCAGTATCACCCTGGGGTCGTCGGTAAGGGTGAGCAGTATTTTTTTAAAGTTTTCGGCCTGGGCGCTGGTATTGGGGTCAATAACGTTGGATATTTTGGTAAGCCCATCCACAATCCTGGCAATTTCGCTGCCAAATTCGCTTTCAATATCATCCAGGCTAATATCGGTATCCTCAACAGTATCGTGCAGCAGCGCGCAAATGGTGGAGCGTACACCAAGCCCTATTTCCTCGCGGCAAATGCGGGCAACGGCAAGGGGGTGCAATATGTAAGGTTCGCCACTTTTGCGGCGCATGCTTTTATGGGCGTTGGCCGCCATTTCAAAAGCGGCGCGCACAAGCTCCTTATCACCGCTTTTTAAGTTAGGGCGAAGGCTTCGTAACAATGAGCGGTACTGCCGCAGAATTTCCTTTCGTTCCTGTTCTTCGGTAAGGTTATATTTAGGCGGTTGCGCCTCTAACACGGTAACATCTTGCTCTTGAGCCATAAGGGTAACGAATTTACGTAAAATATTTTGTCTTAACCCCTATTTTGACGGACAACAGGTATAAACATCGCGCTGCCTGTTAGTTAATGTGTTGTAAAAAAATTATTAAATACCACCTTAAGTAAAGCACTACCTGCCGTTTATCAACAAATCGCTAAAATATGCCCAAATCATAGTTCCCGCAGTATCTTTGCCCCCGATTATGAGCGGTACTTCCTCCAACAGCAATAAAAAAATATTTGGCTTTTTGGTTTTGCGCAGGGTATTAAAGTTTGTAAAACCGTACAGGCTGTTTTTTATAACAAGCCTGCTGCTGGCTATTTTGATTGATGTTATTTCACCGGTAAGGACGTACCTTATACAGGTGACCGTTGAAATTGCAACCACGACCGG
>CAZRDD010000018.1:0-21979 GCA_964598675.1 uncultured Parafilimonas sp. | reverse complement strand
GGCAGTTGCTGGTGAATACTTAAATCACCCAAAGGCAAAAAGCTTTGTGAGTAAAGGCCCTGCATGTGTTTGGTAAGTTCCCTGGCGGCATCGTAATCTCCCCTGAAAAGCGCTTCCCTAACTTTGGGCAGGTATTCTTTTGCTTCGGGGTTTACATTGGTTTTTACCGGGCCGCCGCTCCACAAAGTGGCTTCGTTAAGCTGCAGTAATTCATCCTGCACGCCGCCAAACACCATAGCACCCAACCTGCCGTTGCCAACAGGCAGTGCCTCCGTCCATGTAGAGGCGGGTTGTTTATACCATAAGGTTAAATTATTTTGGGCCGAGGCCGATAACAGGCTGGCGGCTGCGCCCAGCAGCAGGCTCAATCGTTTTTTCATGCTATAAATGTAGGCAATACACTTAATAGGGCGGCAGGTGGTGTTTTGTTACATTTTATCAATTTATAATCCTTTTTTAGTAAAACAATAGTTGCATTAAAAAGCTGCCTGTAAAATGATTTGTATTGCCTGATACTGTGTTCGCTTAATTGGTATAGATTTATATTCCTTAAATCTCCTTTATGCCATCCCTAAAACTCCTGATTGCATTATTGATATTTGTTTTGAGCAATGAAAGCTGCCACAACACCACCCCGCTGATAGCAAAAGAACTTACAAATGAGAATGAGCGGAATAATACTCTCGTAGTTTTTGTTGGAGAGAAAATAAGCGTTAAACCAATACCTTATGAAATCCAGTTGATGGGCGGTGCCCTGGTGATGGCACAATATAAAATTTTACAAAGGGTGTACGGTGATTATAAATTGGATACTATTGAGTTTGAGGCATACGATCATTATGGCAGGTTTCCTTTTGCCAATTACAAAAATGTGTTATTGTTTGTTTCGCAAGACAAGAACGCCGGTAAGTATTACCAGGAGGAGTATCAATATTTTGATGTGTACAAAGCGAAGAACGGGCGATGGGCAAGTAGTTATAAAGCAAGGGAATATAAAAACCCGAAGGAGTATTATACAGCCGTAAAACCCGAAATAATTGACTTTGAGAACGAGGTGTCGTATCCAACCAAGTTTAAAAATGAGTCTGGTAAATACGAAGAGGTGACCTACCCTTCGCCTTATTATAAAACAGTTGGCGACAAGGCGATTGCCATTTATGGCAATTATATTGAGGATTTGTTCAGGCTAAAAAAAGAAGGCGTTTTAACGGCCCGGGGGCTTTTTGGAGAAAATAAAGATGAAACATTCGCTCAGGATGTTACTTTGGCGAGTGTTTATCAGGTTCCGCCATATAAAACAAGTATTGACTTTCTGGCATTTTGGAACGACTTTGCCCGGTCTGTAAATAATTTAACAAACAGCCGGTTTAACCAACTGGCTTTGGACAGTTTATATAGTGGAAAAACGGTTGTTACCGCAGATGAATTTTATAACAATTGTTTTCACGAGGTTTTTGATAAAGAATTTACCAAGAAGTTTACCGATACGCTTTCTACAGGGTTTTTTATATCTCGGGCAGATGATGAGAAAATGTTATTATGTGCCGCAAAAGGAATACTTAAAGATGATGGTGATTACATAATACGTAAGGTACAAGTTACCAGGCAACACAGTGAGGAAGAACCATGGCTTGTTACATTTAGTTTTATTAAAACTCCAGACGGATACAAGTTTTACGGGTATGATTATACCGAAGGCTGGGCAACCTGTCCTTAAAACTTGGGTTTTAGCGGGGACTTGTTGACAGCTATTTCCTTCTTGGGCACCTCATTCATAAGTATTAGCAAAAAATATTGGCAAAGCAATCACACTAAATAAAGAAAGCAGGCTGCGTTGCCAATAATATTATTATTTTAAAAACCACACAGGTAATATAGTATCTCTTATTCCAGCACCTTTTCCATTTGCATGCTGCGGCTGCCCTTCACCAGCAGGCTGGTATGCTCAAACTGTTGCTGTTTAAGCCATTCCCTGGCTTCGGTTGAGTTATGAAAATAGATAAAAGGGTGTTTAATGTTTTTAAAATCCCCACCCACCAGCACTACCGCGTGCCAGGGGTGTTGCTCAATCAACTGCACAATGCCTTCATGCTCTGCCAGGCTTTCTTCGCCCAGTTCCATCATCCCCCCCAATAACAATACTTTTTTAGGGGCATCAATGCCTGCAAAATTTTCAATGGCAGCCTTCATGCTGGTGGGGTTGGCATTGTAGGCATCCAGTATTATGTTATTGGTACCCTTTTGTATAAGCTGCGAGCGGCTGTTGCCGGGTACATACTCCTCAATGGCCGATTTTATTTTGTCATCAGGCACCCCAAAATGCTTGCCCACCGCAATGGCGCAAAGTATATTGGGCAGGTTATACTCGCCTACCAACTGGGTTTTAATGCTTGTAAATGCGGCGCCTTTGGTAATGGCCGCCTCAACAAATGGTGCGCTTGCGGTTACATGGCCTGTAAAACTTCCGTTTTGGGTGCCGTACCATATAATATTATCAATGCCCTGGCTCATTTGGTGCAGGTAGTCGTAATTGTAAAAAGCAAAAATGCTGCCTTTGTGTGCCCTTATAAAATCGTACAATTCGCCTTTGCCTTTGCGCACGCCCTCAATACCCCCAAAACCTTCCAGGTGGGCTTTACCTGTATTGGTAATAATACCGTGGGTGGGTTGTACGTAGGTGCAATACCCTGCAATTTCTTTTTGATGGTTGGCCCCCATTTCAATAACGGCCATTTGCGCCGTGCGCGGAACGCGCAACAGCGTAAGCGGTATGCCAATATGGTTGTTTAGGTTGCCTTGTGTGGTACTGGTATGGTAATGACTGGCAAGCACTGTGCTTACCAGCTCCTTTGTGGTGGTTTTGCCGTTGCTGCCCGTAATGCCTATAAACGGTATATTAAATTGCTGCCTGTGGTACCCGGCCAGTTGCTGCAGGGTGGTTAAGGCATCCTCTACTTTAATCAGCCTTTCGTTGTTTTCGCCTCCTTCAACAACTTCGTCAATAACGGCATAGGCTGCCCCGGCCTGCAGCGCACGCAATGCAAACTGGTTGCCGTTAAAATTGGGGCCTTTAAGGGCAAAGAAAATATCGCCCTGCTTAAGCTTGCGTGTATCGGTTTCTACATTGGGGTATTGCAAAAAAATGGCATAAAGCTGTTCTATAGTCACAGGTAAAGTTTATGGCGGCAATACCTTGCCCCGGTTAAAAATGTGCGTTGTTAAACAGCAACAATCATCCTGTCCTCAGCATTCACCAGAACCATTAAGGTAAAAGGGGCTGCTAATCCGAATATTGTTGGTTGCATATTTAACTACGCACAAATTTAAGCATCGTTTACTTTTTAAGGCGAAACGTTTTATTTTAACGCCTGGTAAATAAGCTGCTCGGTACGTGGGGTAATGTCGCCGTGGCTGTCGGGGCTTTGTTGCGTCATTATCAGTGCAACCAGTTTAGCTTTAGGGTCGGCCCAGTAAGTGGTGCCAAAATATCCGCCCCAGGCAAAGCTGCCTGTGTTACGCGGTTGCCGGTTGCCCGATTTTTCGCTGGTTACCTGGAAGCCCAATCCAAAATTATCAGCCCCGTTAAACATAAAATCAAGCTGGCCGGTAGTCATTAATTCAACCGTGCGTGGTGCCAGTACCTGTACGCCGTTGTATTTGCCCTTGTTAAGCATCATTTGCAAAAAAATGGCATAGTCAAAAGCGGTGGAGGTTAAGCCAGCCCCGCCGGAAAAATAATGTTTGTTAAGCAAGGGGTAATCGGGGTCAATACCGCGGAAGATTTTACCCCATTTAACAACGTGCTGCAGGCTGTCTTCGGTATAAACAGCGGCAAGGCGGTTTGCTTTGGCGGCGGGTACATTAAAATAGGTATCCTTCATGCCAAGTGGTTTAAATATTGTTTGGGTTAAATAGTCTTCCAGGTTGGTACCGCTTATTATTTCTGTTAGCGCGCCAAGCAGGTCGGTATTTAAGCCGTAGGTCCATTTTTCGCCGGGCTGGTGTACCAGGGGCAGTTTACCAAGTGCTTTCATGCGCTCTTTAAGGTCTGCGTTAATATTGCCCAGCCCCGAGGGGATACCCGCTTTTGCATAAATGGCGATCATTTCTTTGCTGCCAATACCCGCGTAATCAATGCCGGAAGTGTGGGTAAGCAGGTCGCGGAAGGTAATTTCCCTTTTAGCAGGTACGGTGGTGTAGGTGGTATCGGCCGCATTAAACTTATCCAATACCTGCGGGTGCCTGAACTCAGGAATAAAATCGGCTATCGGCTCATCCAGCATAAATTTCCCTTGCTCCCACAAAGTCATTATCCCCACGCTCACAATAGCTTTTGTTTGCGATGCCAGCCTGAACAAGGCGTTGTTGGGCATAGGTTGTTTGGTATCTGCATCAAGGTAGCCATAACCTTTGTACTGTACAAGCTGGTTATCCTTAACTATAAGTGTTACCACCCCTTTAAGCCAGCCTTTGGCAATATAATCGTTCACCAGGGAGTCTATCCGTTTAAGGCGGTTGTAATCAACGTTGGCAGACGGTTTGCCGCTAACATCAATGGTTTGGCTGGTTGCGTTAAAACCAAGGCAGATGAGTAAAAAGCATAGCAAGGAGGAAACTTTTTTCATACAGCAAATTTTTTGGGAAGATAATTAAATGTGTGGAAATAACCGGGTAGCGCATCTTTTAATAAAACCCTGCCATGAAAAAAGGTTTATTGTTATGCCTTGCGGCCTTGGTAATTGTTTTTAGTCCGGCCGTTGCTGCCGTTATTAATGGTACCCATTTTGCCATACCGCCTGCAAAAAGTAATTATAACAGCATGAAGGCGGCTGTTACTAACCTGCGGTTGCAATTAAGGGCTAAATACACATTAAAGGATACAGCCCTGCTGCAAAAGTATTTTGTGCAGGTGGTTGTAGATTCCATTATACCTTATTGGTACGGCACCCGTTGGGATTTTAACGGCACCACCCAAATACCGGGCAGTGGCTACATTGCCTGCGGGTATTTTATAAGCACTGTTTTGCGCGATGCAGGTTTGCCGGTTAACCGGGTTAAAATGGGCCAGGCCAACAGCGAGGAAATAATAGGCTGCCTTGCGGAAAAGAAAGATACCAAACTATTTTACGATAAGCCGTTGGCGAATGTACTGGCATATATACAGCAAAAAGGGGAGGGGCTATATATTATAGGACTGGATTGCCACGTTGGTTTTATTTTGGCAGATGGCAAAAATTGCTGGTTTATACATGCCAAATGGTTTGGCGAAAAGGCAGTGGTAAAAGAAGCCGCAGCCACTTCCGGCATATTATATTGGTCAAGGTACAGGATGTTGGCTAAAATAAGCAACAGCCAAAAGCTGCTGGCTGCCTGGTTAACCGGCAGCCGCCTTTAGCCATATTGGGGTAGGCTAAAGCGGCTGCCTAAAAGCGTACCTTAAAAATGCTGCCGAATAAACTCCCCAATTACCTGCGGAAAATGGGCATGCTCTAAAGTATGTATACGCTGGGCCAGGGTATCCGGCGTATCGCCGGGCAATACAGGGCAGGTTGCCTGAAAAATATGTTTGCCATGGTCGTACAGTTCATCCACCAGGTGAATGGTGATGCCGCTTTCTTTATCGCCCGAGGCGATAACGGCCTCGTGTACAAAATGGCCGTACATGCCTTTGCCCCCATATTTTGGTAACAGGGCTGGATGTATATTAATTATTCTACCGGGGTAAGCATTTACCAGGGCAGATGGTATCTTCCATAAAAAGCCAGCCAGCACTATCAGGTCAATTTTGGCGGCGGCCAGTTCGGTAAGGTAAGCATCGCCCCTAAAAAACTTCTCTTTGTCTAATAAAACCGTGGGTATATTGTTATCTGCTGCAATTGCCAGTACCCCAGCCCCCGGTTTGTTGCAGGCAACAAGCGAAACAGAAATATTTTTTTCTTTAGAAAAATCTCCAGTAGACTCTTTTTTTTGGTGCTGGCCAAAAAACTCAATTATTTTTCGGGCATTGCTGCCTGCCCCCGATGCAAAAATGGCTATGTTAATACTCATGTATGCGCTTATTGAGGTGTAAAATTGGTGAAAAAAACGCTCAATGCGTTATAAATCAACTTTAAAACCAATTGAGCGGGCGGAATATAGGACACACTATTGGTTAAAAAAAATTTAAACACTATGGTGTTTTGTCAACATCGTGTCATATTTTTGCCCCCGTTCTGGATATTTTTCCTACATCCAACCAACAGCATTGTGAATATGACCCACATTAGACGTAACGCCGCGAAACTAACTTCTGGACTTGTATTTGCGTTATTATTATGCATAAGCGGAAGCCTGTTTGCACAAAATGCAAAAAATGGTGAAGCGCTTTATAAAGCAAACTGTACAGCGTGCCATGCAATGGACAAAAAGTTAACAGGGCCCGCTTTACAAGGTGCTGCTGAACGCTGGAACGACGATAAAATGTTGCATAACTGGATTTACAACAACCAGAAAGTGCTGGCCAGCAACTACAAATACGCTACAGACCTTTACAAGGCATATGGCTCAGCCATGACGGTGTTTGAGGGCAACCTTAAACCATCTGATGTTGATGACATTATTGCTTTCATTAAAGGATGGACTCCACCAGTAGCAACTAAGAATATTGGAGATCCAAATGCTCCAACTGAAACTGACAATACCTTACTTTTCGGTATACTTACGCTTATACTTGCTGTAATAACTTTTGTACTGTTACAGGTTAACAGCAACCTTAAAAAACTGGCTGATGACAAAGACGGCATCCCTGCCGAAGAGCCGGTTTCTTTCTGGAAAAACAAAGCATACATCGCTTTTGCAGTGGTTGTTCTCTTCCTTGTTGGTGGTTATTACCTGGCACAGGGTGCTATCGGCCTCGGCAGAACACAGAAATACCAGCCGCAGCAGCCTATCTTCTACTCACACAAAGTACATGCTGGTGTAAACCAGATTAACTGTATGTATTGCCACATTGGTACTTACCAGGGCAAGCAGGCTACCCTGCCTTCAGTTAACGTGTGTATGAACTGCCACATGGCTATAAACGAGTACAAAGGCACCGCTAAATTATACACTGCAGAAGGTGAAGAAGTAAACGGTTCAGCTGAAATACAGAAATTATACTCTTACGCAGGTTATACACCGGGTCAACCCTGGGATGCAAGCAAAGCAACCCCAATTAAATGGGTACGCATACACAACCTGCCCGACCACGTTTATTTTAACCACTCACAGCACGTAGTTGCAGGTAAAGTACAATGCCAAACCTGCCATGGTGAAATTACCAAAATGGATGAAGTGTACCAGTTTGCACCCCTAAGCATGGGTTGGTGCGTTAACTGCCACCGTACAACAGCCGTACAATTTAAAGACAATGGTTTCTACAGCATATACGAGAAGTTTCATGATGAAATTAAAAATCATACAAGAGACAGCGTAACTGTTGAAAACATTGGCGGTACAGACTGTCAGAAATGCCATTATTAAGATCTGCATCCCGAAAGGGGTTAAAGAACTGAAAAAACATATTATTTAATTACTTTAATTAAATGTTCCGTTGCGGGACAGGGTAAATATGGAGCAAAATAAACATTGGCAAAGTTTTGGAGAGCTGAACAACTCAGAAGCATTTCAAAAAGCGGCAAAAGACGAGTTTAAAGAAGAACTGCCCTTTGAAGGTAATGATGATGGAGGCTTTTTTAAAACTGCTACACCAAGAAGGGATTTTCTTAAATACCTCGGTTTCAGCACTGCCGCTGCTGCACTGGCAGCCGGTTGCGAAATACCGGTTAAAAAAGCCATTCCGTTTGCCAATAAGCCCGAAGATATTGTACCCGGCGTTGCCAACTGGTATGCAACAACTTATGTGCAGGATGGCGATGCTGTAAGCGTGCTTGCCAAAGTACGTGACGGCCGCCCCATTAAAATAGAAGGTAACGAGCTTTCGCCCATTACTGGTGGGGGTACTTCTGCAAGGGTACAGGCTTCTGTACTGGAGTTGTATGATACAGCCCGCATGCGTTTTCCCATCCAGGTAAAAGATGGCGGAAAAGACATTAAAGAAATAACTTTTGAAGCTGCTGATAAAGCCATTGGTGCTGCACTTGCCGGTTTAGGCAGTGCGACTGTTGTGCTGTTAACAAGCACCATCAATTCACCCAGTTCGTTACTGGCTAGCATCCAGTTTTTAGCTAAATACCCCGGCAGCCGCCACGTACAATACGATGCGGTTTCTTACACCGGCCTTCTATTGGCTAACGAGGCTTCTTATGGTAAAAGGGCTATACCTTCTTACCGCTTTGATAACGCAAAAGTAATTGTAAGCATAGGTGCAGATTTTTTGGGTACATGGTTAAGCCCTGTTGAATTTGCAAAACAATATGCAACCGGTAAGAAGATTGACGAGAAGAAACCTGAGATGAGTAAACATTTTCATTTTGAAACTGTTGCCAGCTTAACCGGCTCAAATGCCGATGAAAGGTTCCTTCACCGCCCATCTGAAACAGGTGCAGTAGTTGCTGCTTTGCTTAGTGCCGTAAAAGGCCAGGGCGTAAGCGGTATTGCTGATGCTGCTTTAAAAGCCGGTATTGCCAAAGCCGCTAAGGAATTGGCTGATAATAAAGGTGCAGCCCTTGTAGTTTGCGGGAGCAACGATGTAAATGTGCAGATTGTGGTTAACGCCATTAACGAAGCATTGCTGGCTGGTGGTAAAACCATTGATTGGTCTGCCACATTAAACTACAAACAGGGTGTTGATGCTGATTTTGCCAAACTGGTTGACGACCTGAATGCAGGTACCGTTGGCGCATTGCTTATACAGGGTGCCAACCCGGTTTATACCTGGTACGATTCAAAAAAAGTAATCAGCGGTATAGCAAAAACTAAGTTGACTGTTTCTTTCAGTGGCAAACTTGATGAAACAGCAAAAACAGTACAATATGTAATACCAGACCATCACTACCTGGAAAGCTGGGGTGATGCTGAACCAAAAACAGGATATTTCTCTCTTATACAGCCAACTATTCATCCGTTGTTTAAAACACGCCAGTGGCAGGACAGCCTGCTGAAATGGAGTGGTTCAGCAACAGATTATCTTGCTTTGCTTAAAACTGCCTGGGCTGCAAAGCTTGGCGGTGAAACAGGATGGGATAAAGCCCTGCAGGATGGTGTTATAAACCCCGCAACGCCTGCCGCCCCACAAGCTGGTGTGTATAAAGCCGGTGTTGAAACTGCTGCACTTGCGGCTGTTTCCAGCGCTAAAAAAGGTGGTGCATACGAGCTTGTACTATACCAAAAAGTTGGTATAGGTGCTGGCCAGGGTGCCGCTAACCCATGGTTACAGGAGTTGCCAGACCCTATTACCAAAGCAACCTGGGATAACTATGTTATCGTTTCCCCTTCCTTGGCAAAGACTTTATTAAACATAGATATTACCAATAACGGGCAGAGTGATGATTATGAAGTACACCCTGCAAAAAAACAGGTAACTGTTACTGTAAACGGTGTACCCGTAACACTGCCTGCACTTATTATACCTGGTACACAAAAAGATACTGTTGGTATAGCATTGGGTTATGGCCGTAATGCCGAGCTTGGCCGTGCTGCTGTAACTGATGAAGGTGAACCAGTAGGTAAAACAGTATATCCTTTTGCCTCTTTAAACGGAAGCAGCGTACAGTTTTTTGCTGCGGATGTTAAACTGGAACCGGCAGAAGGCAAATTTGATGTTGCCTTAACGCAAACACATGCTTCTTACGACACTGCCCAGGGCAAGCGTACAGAGGTTATGAAAGAACTTACCCTTGCTGCATTTAAAAAAGAGCCTTCAGAAATTTTAGATGAGCGTGAGCATGAGTTGAAGGCTTATGGCGGATTGAGCAAGTTTGAAAAAGATGGTACTATTTACCCTGTATACGACAAACCAGGTATACACTGGGGTATGAGTGTTGACCTTAACGCTTGTATTGGTTGTGGTGCCTGCGTTGTAGCATGTAATGCAGAAAACAACATACCAGTTGTAGGTAAAAAAGAAGTAGCGCGTTTTCACGATATGCACTGGATTCGTATTGACCGTTATTACAGCGGCAGCGATATTGATAATCCAAGTGTTGTGTTTCAGCCGTTGATGTGCCAGCATTGCGACAACGCGCCTTGCGAAAATGTTTGCCCTGTAAGTGCAACCAACCACAGCAGTGAAGGTACCAACCAAATGATTTATAACCGTTGTATCGGTACAAGGTATTGCGCTAATAACTGTCCTTTCAAAGTTCGCCGCTTTAACTGGGCTGACTACACTGGTGCAGACAGCTTCCCTGATAACCAAACAGGTATTATAAGCGATGTAACAAAGGATATGAACGATGACCTTACCCGCATGGTTCTTAACCCTGATGTTACTGTACGCAGCCGTGGTGTAATTGAAAAATGTTCTTTCTGCGTACAGCGTACACAGGAAGGCAAACTGAAAGCGAAGAAAGAAAGCCGCCCGCTTAAATCTGGTGAAAATAACGAGTGGGATGTTAAAACAGCCTGCCAGCAGTCTTGCCCAACCAATGCAATTGTATTTGGTAATGCAAACGACAGCAAGAGCGCGGTAACTGAACACAGGGCTATCAACCATTTCCGCCTGTTTAAATCCCTGGAGCAAATACACGTACTGCCAAACGTTAATTACCTGGCTAAGGTGCGTAACAGGGATGAAGAAGAGGTGAAGAAAGAAGGTTAGGAAGCAGCGCAGCAGTTTAGGCATTTAAAAGCCAAAAATTGTAAAGCTTTTTATAATAGAAGGCACTTAGGTAAAGGTTTCAGTAAATATAATTTTTAAAATTTGGCTGAAGGGCCAGATTCTAAATCAGAACAAATGCATCTAAAGTACGAATCACAGTTAAGGGAGCCCCTGGTTTACGGCACTAAGGATTACCACCAGGTTACAGAAGATATTGTGCGTCCTATTGAGGCAAAGCCCAGTAAACTCTGGTATGTAGGCTTTTTTATTTCCGTGTCATTACTGATGTTCGGCGTATATGCCATATACAGGGATGTAACTTACGGTATAGGCCAGTGGAACCTGAACAAAACAGTTGGTTGGGGTTGGGATATTACCAACTTCGTTTGGTGGGTAGGTATCGGTCACGCCGGTACGCTTATCTCTGCCATCCTGTTGTTGTTCCGCCAGGGTTGGAGAACGGGTGTTAACCGTGCTGCAGAAGCCATGACCATTTTCGCGGTAATGTGCGCCGGTCAGTTCCCTATCTGGCACATGGGCCGTGTTTGGATGGCGTTTTTTGTAATGCCTTATCCTAACACACGCGGACCTTTATGGCCAAACTTTAACTCTCCTTTGTTGTGGGACGTGTTCGCCATCTCTACATACTTTACGGTTTCGTTACTGTTCTGGTACAGCGGTTTAATACCCGACCTTGCAACAGTGCGCGACAGGGCTAAAACAAAACTTCGTAAAAAATTATATGGTATTGCCTCTTTTGGCTGGATAGGTTCAACCAAACACTGGCAGCGCCACGAGTCTCTTTCATTGGTATTAGCCGGTTTAAGTACGCCACTGGTACTTTCGGTACACACCATCGTATCGTTCGACTTTGCCACTTCTGTTATACCTGGCTGGCATACAACCATCTTCCCTCCATACTTCGTTGCTGGTGCGGTATTCTCTGGTTTTGCCATGGTGCAGTCGCTTATGCTCATCCTGCGTAAAGTATTTGGTTTACAGGATTATATTACATTGGGCCACATTGAGGCAATGAATAAAGTAATTGTGTTAACTGGTTCAATAGTAGGTTGTGCCTATTTAACTGAGTTGTTTATGGGCTGGTACAGCCAGAACAAATACGAAGGTTACACTTTCTGGTACAGCCGCGCTAATCCATTCAGCCCTTATGGCTGGAGTTACTGGGGTATGATGGCCTGTAACGTGTTAAGCCCGCAGATTTTCTGGAGCCGTAAACTGAGAAGGAACCTTAACGTAACATTCTTTATGAGTGTTATCGTAAACATCGGTATGTGGTTTGAGCGTTTTGTTATCATCGTAACTTCTCTTTACCGCGACTACCTGCCTTCTTCATGGTCAGTGTACTATCATCCAACTATTTGGGAAATAGGCTTTTATCTTGGTACGTTTGGTTTGTTCTTTACATGTTTCTTCCTCTTTGCAAAATACTTCCCTGTTATTGCCATAGCGGAAATTAAATATGTACTGAAGACTTCGGGCGAGAACTTTAAGGATAAAATGGATAAAGAAGAAGCGCTTGGGTCTGAAGAATTTGCCCATACTTACGCCCACTAATAATGTAGTGTTATAAAAGGCAGAGATATAGTTTAGATTGACGGATTAATATAAAGGGTTTTAAATTAAGCAACTTTAACCCTCCCGTATGCGGGAGAAATGGAGAAGTGTTATGTCAAAAAAGAAATTCGTAGTAGCCACTTTTGATGACGAGGAAGTTCTGTTCCCTGCAGTTAAAAAGGTACGTACTTCAGGCTATAAAATTCATGATGTTTACACGCCTTTTGCCGTGCATGGCCTCGACCACGCACTGGGTATGCGTGAAACAAGCCTGCATACTGCTGGTTTTATTTATGGCATAACCGGTACCACTACTGCGTTAAGCTGCATTAGCTGGATATTAACTTCAGACTGGCCAATTAATTTTGGTGGCAAACCGCACTTTGCCTTGCCAGCCTGGATACCCATCATATTCGAGCTTACGGTTTTGTTTGCTGCTGTAGGTATGGTATTAACGTTCTGCTACCTTTGCCAGCTTGCGCCGTTTGTTAAGAAACATCATTTTCATGCACGTGCTACCGACGACCTTTTTGTAATGGTTATTGAGTGTACTGCAAAAACAAATGTTGACGACCTGCAGGCATTTTTGAGCGCTAATGGTGCTTTAGAAGTAAATGTACAGGTAGCCGAAACTGAATGGTGGTTAGGTACTTACGATAAAGAACAGCAATTGATTAAAGGCTCTCATGTTGAAGCTGCTTAAACTGAATAGAATGATGAAAAAATTATCTGTTATTAGTTTCATTACAGCAGGCATTGCATTAGCAGGCTGCAGCGATGTAAGGCGTGAGCCAGGTGCTGTTTATATGCCTGATATGGCCAACAGCCGTGCCTTTGAAACGTATGCTGAAAAAGATTCACTGCTTTTTACCAGCGATGCTGCCGAAGCAGGGTCTAAAATATTTTACAACAATAAGCCAGTAGAAGGAACTATTGCCAGGGGTGAAGAACTTCCTTTTACGTTAACGAAGGATAAAACAGGCGATACAACTAACTATGTTGCTTCTAAACTGGTAGTAAGCCCTGTTACAAGTTTCAGTGCTGCTGACAGTGTTGAAGCGGAAAGGCTTTACCTGGTTAACTGTGGTATATGCCATGGCACCAAGCTTGATGGTAATGGCCCTTTATACAAAGATGGCAATGGCCCGTTTGCTGCACACCCTGCACAGCTTGTAGGTAGTGCACAATACGAAAAAATGCCAGAAGGCCAAATGTTCTACTCTGTTACTTATGGCAAAAATCTGATGGGCAGTTACGCTTCGCAGCTTAGCCGTAAACAACGTTGGGACATTATACGTTATATTAAGTTACAACAACTGGCTAAAAAGGCAAGTGCAGCACCAGCAGCGGCCGACAGCACTGCAAAAAAATAGTACACAGAACAATATTAACCAGCGCTAAAAGAGATTAAGATGGTAGCTATAAAAGAGCATTTTGAAGTTCCTGCAAAATTAAAAACCTGGTCATTGGCCTTAACCGCCATTGGTGCTATTGCCATAATAGCAGGTTTCCTGCATTGGGGAACCAGCAGCGACCAGCACCAAAAGGATATTTTCTGGGGTACGATTATGTACAACAGCATATTCTTTATGCTGATTACTAACGCCAGCATGTTTTTCATTTGTGCTACAACATTGGCAATGGGTGGCTGGCAAACAGCTTTCCGCCGCGTGCCAGAGGCAATATCTACACTGGTACCTATTTTTGGCTTAATAGCTTTTGCAGTGCTGTTATACATTGTGGGTGGTATGGGTTCTCACACACACATTTATCAATGGCTTGACAAAGAAGGACTTGAAAAAGCAGGCAACGAAGAGGTGCTTAAAAAACTGGGCTTTCTTAATCCTGTCTTCTTTTTAGTATGGACTATTTTAGCCATCGGCCTTTGGTCTTTGCTGGGTTACCGTATGCGTAAACTTAGCAGCGAGGCTGATGAAGCTGCATTAAATGGCGAAGAAGTTAGCAAAAGCTTTATTTGGAGAAATACAGTTTCTGCTGCATTGTTTATTGTTTGGTTCGCATTAACCGTTGGTTCAACAGTGCCGTGGTTGTGGATGATGAGCATAGATGCTAACTGGTACAGCACAATGTATAGCTGGTACACCTTTGCAAGTTCATTTGTATCTGGTATGAGCCTGATAGCACTTTGGGTGATATACCTTAAAAACAAGGGGTATCTTGAATATACAAACGAAGAACACCTGCACGATATTGGTAAGTTCATGTTTGCGTTCTCAATTTTTTGGACTTATTTATGGTTTTCTCAATACATGCTTATATGGTATGGTAACATCCCAGAGGAAACAGTTTATTTTAAACATCGTGTACAAGGCCCTTATAAAGGCATCTTTTTCTTAAACATTATCATCAACTTTATATGTCCAATATTAATTTTGATGAAACGTTCGGCGAAAAGGAATTATACCCTGGTTACTTTTATGGCTGTGTTGATAATATTTGGTCACTGGGTTGATTTTTACCAAATGGTAATGGGTAGTATACGTAAGGAAAGTTCAGCGTTAAGCTGGCTTGATTTCGGTACGGCAGCGTTCTTTTTAGGTTTGATGATATATTTTGTATCTAATTCCCTGTCAAAGAAGCCTTTAATTCCAAAATATCACCCATTCCTCAAGGAAAGTATAATACACCACACTTAGTATTATACGGGTAGCGTAGCGCATAAATGGTTGTTTATTAACGAATAGAAAACTACAGAATACAATGTCAACTTTCTTTACTATCGCGGTTATCATTCTTGTCTTTCTGATTATTTTCCAGATAGCCAAGGCAAGTGAATATGTAGCCGTATTGAAGGGCGAAGAAAAAAGCCGGAAGGAGAATAATAAGGTGAATGGTTTTTTCATGATCGCCTTCCTTATATTAGGTTTAATAGGTGTTTACTGGTGTAACGAACTGTTTTTTGGTAAAACGCTTCTTTCCCATGAAGCTGCTAGTATCCAGGGTGAAAAAGTTGACTCAATGATGAAACTTACCTTGTTAATTACTGGTATCGTTTTCATCCTTACACAAGTTGCGTTGTTTTGGTTTGCATACCGTTTCCAGGAGAAAGAAGGCAATAAGCCTTTCTATTTTCCCCATAACACAACCATGGAGATTATATGGACAGTTATACCGGCAATAGCTTTAACGGTTCTGGTTGTAATAGGTTTGCGTAACTGGTTTTTCTTTACCAGTGAGCCACCACCAAATGCCATTCAGGTTGAAGTAACAGGTGAGCAATTTAAATGGCTTTTCCGTTATCCTGGTAAAGACAACACTTTTGGTAAGAAATATTATAAATACATTGACGGCAGCAACTCTTTAGGTTTATTGTGGAAAGACAGCGCAGACCTTAACCTTAAAGATGACCCTGCTGCGCATGATGATATTGTTGGTGAAGCTACAATGTATGCTGTAAAAGGCAGGCCGTGCAAATTGATTATCGGTTCAAGGGACGTTATTCATGATGTTGGTTTATCAGCTTTCCGCCTTAAAATGGATGCTGTACCAGGTACACCTACAACTTTATGGTTTACCCCCAAATTTACCACCAAGGAAATGCAGGACCAGCTTGGCAACCCCGATTACCAGTACGAAATTAGTTGCGACCAGATGTGTGGTAACGGCCATTACAGTATGAGAGGTGTTATTAAAGTGGTAACCCAGCCCGAGTATGACGCATGGTTAGCAGGCCAAACACCAGCCTATGTTTCGGCTCAGCCAGCTAAACCGGCACCTGCGGTTGCCCCTGCTGCTGATACCACCAAAAAAATAGCAATGGTTGCAGCTAAGCTGGCTAAGTAAACAATAAGGGTTTAGCATTGTTAGTTTTAAAAGATTGAGTTTTTAAATAATTAGTATTCTGAAAAGCGTTTTTGTATGAGTAACGAAGCTGTTTTGCACGCAAATGTTGAAGGCGCAGTAACACATGATGTTCATCACGATGAGCACCATGAGCACCATCATCATGAAACTTTTATTACAAAATATGTATTTAGCCAGGATCATAAGATGATTGCAAAGCAATTTCTTATTACGGGTATGGTTTGGGCCGTACTTGGTGGCTTAATGTCAGTTTTATTCCGTTTACAGCTTGGTTATCCCGATGCTCATTTCACCTTTTTAGAAGATTTATTGGGTAAATGGTGGGTGCAGGATGGCAGGATTACTGCACAGGCATATTATGCCCTGGTTACTACACACGGTACCGTGCTGGTGTTTTTTGTATTAACTGCCGGCCTTAGCGGAACGTTTGCCAACTTTCTTATTCCCCTGCAGATTGGTGCACGCGACATGGCTTCGCCATTGCTTAATATGCTCAGTTACTGGTTTTTCTTTTTGGCAAGCGTTGTAATGCTGTCTTCTATATTTGTTGAAACCGGCCCATTCAGTGGTGGTTGGACTGCTTACCCTCCTTTGAGCGCTCTTAAAGGTGCTTCTCCAGGTTCGGGTACCGGTATGGACCTTTGGATTATTGCTATGGCTTTGTTTGTGGTTTCCTCATTGCTTGGTGGCCTCAATTATATAGCTACCATACTTAACATGCGTACTAAGGGCATGAGTATGACAAGAATGCCCCTGCCAATTTGGGCGTTGTTTTTCACTGCGGTGTTAGGTGTACTATCATTCCCCGTGTTATTATCAGGTTTCATCCTGCTGATATTCGACCGTAATTTTGGAACAAGTTTCTACCTATCTGATATTTTTGTTAACGGTACAGGGCCTGGTACTGGTATTTTGCCAAATGAAGGTGGTAACGCCATTTTGTTCCAACACTTGTTCTGGTTCCTTGGCCATCCAGAAGTTTACATCATATTGTTACCGGCAATGGGTATGGTTTCTGAAATCCTTTCAGTTAACTCACGCAAGCCAATCTTTGGTTACATGGCGATGGTTGGTTCTATGTTTGCCATAGCAATTCTCGCGTTTCTTGTTTGGGCACACCACATGTTTGTAACTGGCCTTAACCCATTCCTTGGTTCTATATTTGTGTTACTCACCTTGTTAATTGCTGTTCCATCTGCTATCAAAGTGTTTAACTGGCTTACTACATTATGGCGCGGTAATATCAGGTTTACACCTGCTATGATGTTTGCCATTGGTTTTGTTAGCCTGTTTATCTCAGGTGGTTTAACAGGTATATGGCTTGGTAACTCTGCTTTGGATATTCACCTGCATGATACATATTTTGTAATTGCCCACTTCCATATTGTAATGGGTGTTGCATCTATGTTTGGTATGTTTGCTGGTATATACCACTGGTACCCTAAAATGTACGGCCGTTATTTGAACAATACATTAGGTTACCTCCATTTCTGGATAACAATGATTGGCGCTTACCTTATATTCTGGCCAATGCACTACGAAGGTCTTGCTGGTATGCCACGTCGTTATTACGACTACAGCATTTGGGAAAGCTTCAAACAATTTGCAGGGTTAAACCAGTTCATCAGCACCGTTGCGTTAATTGTATTTGCAACTCAGTTAACGTTCCTGTTTAACTTCTTTTATTCTATTTGGAAAGGCCGCAAGGTAACTACACAAAATCCTTATAACTCTACTACGCTTGAATGGACTACGCCAATAAGGCCAGGCCATGGTAACTGGGTTGGTGAGATACCCGAGGTTCACCGTTGGGCGTACGACTACGCTAAGGATGGTAAGGAATTTATACCACAGGATGTACCTGTAGGGGCGAATGAGTCTCACCATTAAATTGAATATTGAATTAGTTTTTATAGTTTAAATATTATTGATGCCCTGGTTATTGCAGGGCATCATTTTTCAAGATAAATAGTGGTTAACAAGCAATATATAGTGGTTGATAACATAAACACGCCTGCGGCTTCTTTGAAGATCGCACAAAAGGTTAGAGATTATTTTTTGCTGATGAAGTTTACGCTAAGCTTCACAGTGGTGTTTTCTTGTGTTATATGTTATTTGTTGGCCCCCAACGTACAGGTACATAATACAGATACCGTAATAAAGGTTATTTTACTGTTTATTGGTGGGATGCTCGTAACCGGAAGCGCCAATGCTATTAACCAGGCGGTTGAGCGTGATACGGATGCTGTAATGAAGCGTACCGCTAAAAGGCCTGTTGCCAGTGGCAGAATGAGTGTTGCAGAAGCAAATACCTTTGCATTTGTTGCTGGGTTGGCAGGTGTTTTTATCATGTACTATTTCTTTAATTTGCCTTCTGCATTATTGTCATTGTTCAGTTTGTTTTTATATGCCTTTATATACACGCCGTTAAAAAAGGTAAATTCTATAGCTGTGCTTGTTGGGGCTCTGCCAGGTGCTTTGCCTTGCCTTATAGGTTGGGTAGCGGGTACTGGTGTTGTAAGCCCTTTTGATGAGTTTCTTGTAAATGGCTTTACTTTTCAAAATTTTGCGGGTTGGGCGTTATTCGGTATACAGTTTCTTTGGCAATTTCCACATTTTTGGGCTATCGCCTGGGTAGCGCATGGCGATTACTCAAAGGCTGGATTTAAATTATTGCCCGCCGATAAAGGCCCTACAAACTTTACTGCAATTCAGGCAATTATGTATAGCGTGTTAATGATACCGGTGGGTATTTTACCCAAATTGTTTCATATAAGTGGTATTACTAGCCTTGTTATTGTGCTTATTGCTAATTTATTCCTGGTGTTTCAATGTATAAGGCTGTATAGAGAGATGGATGTAAAGGCTGCGCGCAGGGTTATGTTTAGCAGTTACATTTATTTGCCGGTTGTTTTACTGGCATTGTTGCTGGATAAGGCAACGGTTTAGAAGATAAACGATGGTTATTTTGGGGAATATTTGCGAATGGAACAGGACTGTAGTTGTTATAAAATAGTAATTTAAATATATAGTGATGATGGCAGCAGTGAGCAGCCCCGATAGAAGAAGAATGCACCCCCATAAATTTACTTTGTGGGTAGGTATAGGAAGCATTGTGATGATGTTTGCAGGCCTTACAAGTGCTTATATAGTACGCCGTAACCAGGCTAACTGGCTTGAGTTTTCGTTACCACCGGTGTTTTGGTATTCAACCGGGGTTATTTTGGTTAGCAGCCTTACCATGCATTTGGCATTAAAGGCATTTAAGGCCAGGGAAATGTTGAGGTATCGCAGCCTTATTACCATTACAGCTGCACTGGGTGTATTATTTGCATTGCTGCAGGGTGTTGGTTTTTACTATTTAAAGGGCCATGGAGTGCAGTTGCTTGGGCAAAGCAGTAACCCTTCTGCATCATTTTTAGTGGTTATTACGGGTTTGCATGTGCTGCATGTTTTGGGCGGTGTAATAGCTTTGCTGGTTATTTTTTTAAGGGCGTATAGCTCCCGTGTTAAAAGCTATAATGTGACACGCATTGAAATTGTAAGCATTTACTGGCATTTTGTAGATATACTTTGGATTTATTTATTTATATTTTTTAATGTTATTTAGCACTCAGGAAAAAAGTTACTGATATTGCAGCTTTTTTGAGTGCAGGGTAATAAATTTGCGAACGAAAATTTGATCAACCAACATGGCTACAACAACTGCTACGGCAACAGCGGCTCCTAAATATTGGAGCGGGGGTAAAAGTCCCTTCAATGTAGAGTACGGAAAATTGATGATGTGGTATTTCTTAATGAGTGATGCCTTTACATTTGGCGCTTTTCTGATTGCTTACG
Organism: uncultured Parafilimonas sp.; assembly: GCA_964598675.1. GTDB lineage: Bacteria > Bacteroidota > Bacteroidia > Chitinophagales > Chitinophagaceae > JABDFW01. The sequence goes on along the minus strand of CAZRDD010000018.1, from coordinate 1,998 downwards.
GTACAACACGTTTTGCCGCTAACGGATGGCCTAACCCTAACGAGGTTTTTAGATCATATCCATTTGCTGGCGAAAGCCCTAACGCACCGTTGGTGTTTGTTAGTATAATGACCTTCATACTGATTGTAAGCTCCGTTACAATGGTTTTAGCAGTACAGGCAGGGCATCAAATGAGGAAAAAGCAAGTTGTAATCAATCTTATTTTAACCATAATCGGAGGCTTAGCATTTTTAGGATGCCAGGCGTGGGAGTGGACACACTTACATGCTGAAGGTGCATGGTGGGGTAGCAATCCTTTCCACAATTCTAATGGCTCAATTGGTCACCAGGATTTTACCAATTTCTTCTTTACCATTACCGGGTTTCATGGTTTCCACGTATTATCTGGTGTTGTTATTAACATCATAATGCTTATTATGACCCTTAATAATGTTTTTGAGAAAAGGGGCCACTACCTTATGATTGAAAAAGCTGGTTTATACTGGCACTTTGTAGACCTTGTTTGGGTATTTGTATTTACCTGTTTTTACTTAATTTAATAACCAGCTTTAAACATAACTGAATGGAACAACATACAGCATATTCCGATATACACCATGATGATACACACGGTGGTGGTACTAAGGAGATTTGGAAAGTAACCATCATTCTGTCGGTACTTACTATTATAGAACTGATACTTGGTTTTATGATGATGAAGTGGGCAGATGATAGCTTTGCGAAGCATTTTACAAAAGGTGTTATTGTTATTTTGATGATAGCAAAAGCTTTTTACATTGTTGGCTATTTTATGCATCTTAAGCATGAGCTGAAGAACCTTATTATGACCATTGTGGTGCCATGTGGGTTATTTGTGTGGTTTATTATAGCATTTTTAAGTGATGGAAACTCTTTCAAAAACCTTAGGAATACTTACAACCCTGTATACAAACAAAGAACTACAGAGAAAGCTCCTGCAACAGAGGAGAAGAAAGAAGAAAAGAAAGCCGGGCAGGAATAAAGTGCTTAGGATAAGTTACTAATATAGATTGTACTTTTGTCATCCCGCTATTATGCGGGATGATTTTTTATATAGCTTACTATGAATAAGAAAGCTTTTATTGCAATTTGCATTGCGGTTTTTATACCAATGGTTAGTTACCTGCTGGTTAAGCAAGCCAGCGATAATGCTGTTGTAATGCCTGGGCACTATTTACCCGACAGAATTGTGGATACGGTTAAAGGAGGGAAGTTGCAAAGCGATACTTTTTGGCACGAGGTGGCAGACATCAAGTTGGTTAACCAGTTGGGCGATACTGTTAGTTTAAAAAATATAAAAGGCAAGGCGATAGTAATTGATTTCTTTTTTACCAGTTGTGGGTCAATATGCCCCTCACTTACCAGGAACATGGTAAAATTGCAACGGTCCTTTATTACAGGCGGCGACCCTATGAACAAGATTGATACCTCGGTGGTGCATTTTGTTTCTTTTACGGTTGACCCTGAGAGAGATTCTGTCTCCCGAATAAAAGATTATGCGGATAAATTTGGGGTTAATCATGATAACTGGTGGTTGTTAACCGGCTCGAAAGACTCAATATACAAGTATGCTTTTGAGCAATTAAAGGTTGATAAATTCAGCACTGAACCAATTGACTCCAACTTTGTTCATACAAGCAGGTTTGTATTAATTGACAAGTATTACCAGGTACGTGGGTATTATAACGGCCTTGATGCGGCCTCTATGTCTAAGCTTGCTAAGGATATTGGACTGTTGATGCTGGAGAAAGGTAAAGTGCCTGAAAAGCTGCCTTTTGACCCTTTGTTGATGGGTGTGTTTTTTATAATTGCACTTGTTGTAACAATAATTGTTGTATCGCTTATTTTTAAAAAGAAGAAATCTGTAGTTTAAATTCAATTATATGCTTGAAGCTAGTTTTAAGAAGAATGACCGTAAGGCTACAACGCTTATTTTAATATTTTCAGCGGTGGTGTTCTTGGTTGTTGCCACGTTAACAA
>CAZRDD010000017.1:0-22131 GCA_964598675.1 uncultured Parafilimonas sp. | reverse complement strand
TAAACAGGTAATGCCCTGTTTAATGGCAAGGCCACTGCGGGGCCGTACCTGGGCTTCAAACCCATGGGGTAATTCAATAAACAGCCCTGTTGGTATCAACGCGCGTTCAAGCGGTTTTAACTCAACGGTTTCAGTTAAGCTGGCCCTTATGTCCATACCAGCAGCACCTGATGTTTCGTACGCCGGTAATGGGTTAGATGACCGGTTGATTATTTTTACCTGTATTTTTTCCACGCCCGCAAATGTAAGTAATCAAATTAGTTTAGCGCTTAAGAGCTACCCCCAGTTATACAGGTTTAACAAGCCTTACACCGAAATTATTACATGTGCAATGGCTGCCAAACCTTAAATAAATTAAGTGTAACAGCTATTTATTTTGCAGCAGTACGGTTGCATAAGCCACCAGTCCTTCCTGCCTGCCTACAAAACCCATCTTCTCGGTAGTGGTAGCTTTTATAGAAATATCTCTAATCCCTATGTTTAAAACACTGGCAATGGTTTGCTGCATGGCCGGTATGTGAGGTTTTATTTTGGGGGCTTCCAGGCAAAGGGAGGTATCAATATTTATTATCTTATATCCTTCTTTATCAATTAGTTCTGCCGTTCTTGCCAGCAATATCTTACTGTCAATGTTTTTAAATTCAGCCGATGTATCAGGAAAATGCACCCCTATATCGCCAAGGCAGGCTGCGCCCAGCAGAGCATCGCAAATGGCATGCAACAGCACATCTGCATCGCTGTGCCCAAGTGCCCCTTTTGTGTGGGGTATTTTTACCCCGCCAAGCCAAAAATCCCGGCCCTCTACCAATTGGTGAAAATCAATACCAAAACCTATACGCATACCTATAATTTAATTGTACCCCGCACGGAGGTGTGAATAATTTGATTTATTTAAGCCGCAAATGTAACAACCTGCGGCTGCACCCATAAAAAATATGGGGCATAAGCCCCATATTAATATTATTATTCAAAAAAAAACCTATATACGTACTACTCGGTGGTGGTGTTATCGCCGCCGCCGCCAAGGTTATCAAGATCGAAAGTGATGCCAAACCTAAGCGTATTGCTTAACGGGTTGCGGGTTACACCGTTACCAGAAGGCGCCAGGTACGAAAAATTAAGCCCAAATGAATTGTACTTTAAACCCACCCCTGCAGAGAAAAATGTGCGGTCACCCTGGCTTTTTGGCTCATAAAAATAGCCTGCACGTGCAAAAAACTGGTCATTATAATTGTACTCAACACCAAGAGAGCCTGTGTAAGCACTGTTTTTAAACGATTTAAACCAGCTTTGAAAAACGCTGGCGTTATGATAGTCAACCAGCGCGGCAGAATCAGCCGAAGTATTGCCGGTAGATGCGGGCACCGAAGGTACAAGCAGCTTATTAACTTCGCCAGCAAGGGTAAACTTGCTTGTTTCATCAATAACCCAGGTGTAAGCGGCACCTATGCCCAGGTTTGCCGGAATATAGTCTTTGGCAGTAGCATCATCGGTATAACCAATTTTACCACCAAGGTTTGACAGGGAGATACCCCAGTTAAGCCCGGCACCTTCATCATTTGTACCGTTGTGAAAAAGTGAGAAGTCGGCCGCCACCGTTGTACCGGCTTTGTACGTAACCCCGTTAATACTTTGACCATTGGCCAGGTCGGAGGTAATGTAGCGTAGCGCGATACCCACCCCAAGCTTACCAGTTATTTTGCGGGAGTAGCCAAAATCAACAGAAAACTCCCTTGGGCGGCCTGTATTAATATTATTACCATTGTTATCAACAAACTGAATTGACCCCAGGTTAAAATAGCGGAATGAGGCAGACAGTGCCTGGTCCTCCCCTATTTTATGGTAGCCCGAAAGTGTAGCCAGGTAAACATCCTGTGCTATATCTCTAAGCCAGGGGGTATAAGTGGCACCAACAGCGTTGTTTGCTTTGGCAAAAGGGGTTTTGGCAAGGTTCCAGAAGCCTGCGTTGGCATCAGGCGTAAGGGCAATACCACAATCACCCATACCACCAGCCCTTGCATCGGGCGATATATGCACAAATGGCACTGCAGTTGTTACAACACCGTTGGCTGTGAATTGAGACCTGGATACAAGGGTTAGGCTGATACAAAAAAAAGTGGCAAGAGCAATTTTTTTAATAGCTATTTGATTCATTTAATCTTTGATTTAATACATTAAAAAAGCCGAAACAAGCTTATATACGGATTTTTATATGTTTCGGTGCTGTTAGGTAGAATTTAAATCAAATAGTTGCGGTTGTTTTGATTGAAAGAGCGGTGAAATTAAACAAAGTTTTTGTGCAGGCAAATATCCGCGGGGTTATTTTTATGTTTCCTGGCTCAAAAACCTATAATTACTTTATATAGATTAGATTACACTTAAATATATCGGTTTGTTTGCGTTATAAAGGCCAAATAATTTATATTCGCAAAATAATGCGTACCAAACAATAATTTTAACAACTGGCCGTTTTTAAAAGTTAGTAAAATTGAGAAATCAGATGTTTAGATCAACCAGTAACCAATTCCTTATTGCTATTACCGTTTTGGCCTTTGCTTCGTGCAAAAGCAGTTCGGGGAGTCATGAAAAATCCGCTGTAACAGGGTGGAAGTACAACGATAAAAATCAGGGTGGATATTATGTAGCAAAACCAAGGGATGTAAAAACCGGCCCGGGCCTCGTTTTTGTACAGGGCGGTACTTTTAGTATGGGTGCTACACAAGAAGATGTAATGGGCGACTGGAACAATACCCCACGCCGTGTAACTGTTAACTCCTTTTTTATTGATAAAACAGAAGTTGCCAACGTACATTACCGTGAATACCTGCACTGGCTGGAGAATGTGTTTTCCGACCCACAATTTGATGCAGTGGTAACCGGTGCCAAACCCGATACACTTGTTTGGCGCAGCGAACTTGCGTATAACGAACCTTACGTAGAATATTATTTCCGCCACCCATCATATAACTATTATCCTGTTGTTGGTGTTACCTGGAAACAGGCACACGATTTTTGTATTTGGAGAACAGACCGCGTAAACGAACTGCAGTTAATATCCTCAGGTTACCAAAAACCCAATGTGTTAAAAACTGAGCTTAATGCAGGTGGTAGTGAAAACTTCAACACAAAGTCGTACCTGATGGGCGAATATGTGGGCATACCCAGCAAACCTAAAAGCAAAAAGAACGCTTTAATGGATGCACAGGGCCGCCCCCGCAGCACCGTGACCTTTGAAGATGGCATATTGTTTCCTGATTACAGGCTTCCAACAGAAGCTGAGTGGGAATATGCGGCGCTGGGTTATGTTGCTCAAAACCCCCAGCCACGTAAAAGTCAAAAAAGCAGGGGTGAAGAGCTTATTGCCAACAAACAAGTATATGCCTGGAAAAACGATGGCTTTGATAACCTGCGCGCTACCGCACACGGTGCATGGCAGGGCGCTTTTTTAGCCAACTTTAAACGTGGCAATGGTGACTACATGGGTACAGCAGGTGGTTTGAACGACCGTTCTGCAATACCTTCATCCGTTAATTCATTCTTTCCCAATGGTTTTGGCTTATATAATATGAGCGGTAACGTAAGCGAATGGGTTGCCGACGTGTACAGGCCTTTAACCAACATTGAAGAAGATGACCTTAACCCATACCGCGGTAATGAATTTAAGAAAAATGACTTGAGTGGTGGCCAGGGTAACCTGCGCGACAGCCTGGGCCGCATTAAAGTAATACCTGAATCAGATTCAGCACTGGCTAACCGCCGCAACTACCAGCGCTCCTACGCTATCAACTACCTTGATGGCGATTCAATGAGCCGCGTAGGCTATGGCTACGGCATTACCACTTTAATCAGCGACAAATCAAGGGTTGTAAAAGGCGGTAGCTGGAACGACATGCCCTACTGGCTTAGCCCTGGTTCACGCCGCTTTTTAGAAGAAGACCAGAGCAGCAGCACCATTGGTTTCCGTTGTGCTATGACACATTATGGGGCACCAGAAGGTACTTCTGCTAAAATGCAGAATGGTAACTTCTTCCCTAAACGCAGACAGAGAAGATAAGGAAAAGGTAAATACAAGGAAGGCCATCTGGAAACAGGTGGCTTTTTTATTGGTACAAAACCGCACCTTTCCTTCAAATATAGCTGTAGTAAAATACAGCCAACCTATTTCATTATTACCCCATACACAAAAGTTTTATTTTTACCGCATGAAAAGTTTTGACGAACAGCTTGAACACCTGGTAAAAGAAGCACTGGCAGAGGATATTGGCGATGGCGACCACAGCACCCTTAGCTGTATACCCGCAGATAAAACGGGAAAAGCCATTTTAAAAATTAAACAGGCCGGTATATTGGCGGGCGTTAACGTAGCTGGTAAAATTTTTAATTTAGTGGAGCCGGGCATACACTTTACACCTCATAAAAAAGATGGTGACACCATGCTGCCTGGCGAAACAGCTTTTGATGTTGAAGCACATATACATACTATATTAACCTGCGAGCGGCTGGTACTTAACTGCATGCAGCGCATGAGCGGTATTGCCACCCTTACAGCACAATACGTTGAAAAACTAAAAGGTTACAACACCAAAATACTGGATACCCGCAAAACCACCCCTAATTTCAGGCTACTGGAAAAAGAAGCCGTAAAAATTGGCGGCGGCACCAACCACCGGTTTGGGCTGTATGATATGATAATGCTTAAAGACAACCATATTGACTACGCCGGTGGCATTGAACCTGCCATTGAAAAAGCCTGGGCCTATGCACAGCAGCATAAACCTGGTTTACAAATTGAAGTGGAAACAAGGAGTATTGACGATGTTAAAAAAGTATGCGCGGTAGGCCAGGGCAAGGTGTTGAGGATTATGCTGGATAATTTTAGCCCTGCACTTATAACAGAAGCAATGTCCATCATCAATAACAGGTTTGAAACCGAAGCCAGCGGCGGTATTAACCTTGATAATATTGAGGCTTATGCGGCAACAGGCGTTACCTACATAAGCGTTGGCGGGCTGATACACCAGGCTAAAAGTTTGGATTTAAGTTTGAAGGCGGAAATATAATTTTATACCCTTTTAGTTATAACAACTTAGCATGAGCAAAAAAAACATCCCCGACAGCAGGGGCTTTGTATACAGCACCGACCCCAATTTTGGCTTTCAGCATGAAGACAACAATGTTGAAACACTGCCTCCCGCTAAGCAAAAGCTGCGCATTCTGCTGGATAAAAAGCAACGTGGCGGCAAAGTAGTAACGTTGATTACCGGCTTTATTGGCCAGGAGGAAGACCTGCAGGAGTTGGGCAAGAAGCTAAAAACAATGTGTGGTACCGGCGGAAGCGCTAAAGATGGCGAAATACTGGTACAGGGCGATCAACGGGATAAAGTGCTGCAATGGCTGCTAAAAACTGGTTACACCAATACAAAAAAGGTGTAGGGGAATCGCACGCAATACCCAATATCGGACGGAAGGCCAAAATAACAATCAGCCCCTGATTACCACCTAATCACAAGCAACAAACTACAAATAACGGAGCACATATATCATAATAAAACGCTGTTAGCTATTAAAAAATGTAACAGCTATGACAAAACATGCCCCCGCCACCCCCCGGCAACACTTGCTGCTGCCCTGCATTTACTATCTTTGCAGTAAAATTGAGGAGTTTACATGAGCCGTAAAGGAAAAGTTTTGGTGGCAATGAGTGGTGGTATTGATAGTACCGTTACTGCGCTTATGCTGCACCATGAGGGGTACGAAGTTGTGGGCATAACCATGAAAACCTGGGATTATGCCACCAGTGGCGGTGGCCATAAGGAAACCGGCTGCTGCAATTTAGACAGCTTTAACGATGCGAGGCAGGCTGCTGTACAACACGGCTTTCCGCATTTCATATTGGATATACGCAATGAGTTTGGCGATTTTGTAATTGAAAACTTTGTAGAGGAATATATAGCAGGACGCACACCCAACCCGTGTGTTATGTGCAATACGCACATAAAATGGCGCGCTTTGCTTAAAAGAGCCAATGCGCTGGGCTGCGATTTTATAGCTACCGGCCATTATGCCAATATATACCAGGCCGAAAATGGCAGGTATGTTATAAGCAAGGGCCTTGACGAAACGAAGGACCAAAGCTATGTACTGTGGGGGCTTGACCAGGAACTGCTAAGCCGTACCATAATGCCGCTTGGCAAATACCGCAAAACGGAGATACGCCAAATGGCTGTTGACTATGGCTACCCCGAGCTGGCAAAAAAAAGTGAGAGTTACGAAATATGCTTTGTGCCCGATAACGACTATCGCGGTTTTTTAAAGCGCCGGGTAGAAGGGCTTGAAGAAAGGGTTGACGGCGGATGGTTTATTGATAAAACCGGTAAGCGCCTGGGCAAGCACAAAGGCTACCCTTTTTATACTGTGGGCCAGCGTAAAGGGCTGGAAATTGCCCTTGGCAAACCCGCATACGTTACTGCCATTAACCCGGAGGACAATACCGTTGTTTTAGGGGAAGAAGAAGACCTTGCCCAAAATGATATGCAGGTGGGCAAATTAAACTGGATTAAATATGGCGGCGTAACGGATGGCATGGAAGTAATTGCCAAAATACGTTATAAGGATAAAGGGGCACTCTGCCGGTTGTATAACGATGGCAATGGCATAAGGGCCCGTTTTTATGAAAACGTAAAAAGCATTGCGCCAGGGCAGAGTGCCGTTTTTTACGAAGGGGATGAAGTAATAGCCGGTGGCATAATACAAAGGGGCGAACTGTTAGTATAACATTTGGCCTTACCTGCCTTTTAGGTGCAAAAAAATTGTACCAGTTAAACAGGGGCATTTTTACCCGCAAATTATTTAACATCATACGCCGGGTGCAAGTAATAAAACAGCCCATAAAACGTTAAGTTTTGTGGGCTGTTTATTTTTACCACGCACATAATCTATACCAAACACTGTAATTTAGCATTAATGAAAAAACTGGCTGGTTGTACCTTATTATGCACCCTTATTATGCTTGCAGGCTCCTTGCAGGGATGTAAAAAGCAATCTGAAACATTGGTTTTACCACAGCCAGCCGATTATTACCCTTTACAGGCAGGCAGAGTTTTTACCTATCGGCTTGATTCTACAGCGCTTAATGCCTCAGCCACCGTGCTGTCGCAAAACAGTTACCTGGTAAAAGATAGTTTTGGCGTTGCCTTTAACGATAATCTTGGCCGCCCCTCCTACCCTGTTTACCGCTTTATTACTGATACGCTTAATGCAACATCCTGGTCTGTTTTGTTTACATATTACATTACACCCACCAGCAAGGATGTACAGGTGGTTGACGATAACAACCTGCGTTATATTAAACTGGTATCGCCCGTAACGGAAGGTTATACATGGCAGGGCAATTCGTATATTGATACAAAATCTGCTACAAGCCCTTACATTTATATGGATAATTGGGCCTATACTTATCAAAACGTAAACAAACCATTTACTACCCTTAAAGGCAGTTTAGACAGTACCGTTACCGTGCTGCATATTGACGACACCTCCCCGCCCGGTGCTTTTGACCCGGCAAACTACCAGCAGAGAACATATTCCACAGAAGTATATGCAAAAAATATTGGCCTTGTTTACAAAGAGTTTCTTCACTGGACCTGGCAGAACGGCACCCAGCAATATGAAAGCGACAGCTATGGTATAAAACTAAACCTGATTGACGTAAAATAAACCATGTGCCGATGAGCTTATTTTTACACAAGCTGACTTTAATTAATAAAATTGACAGTAAAAGGAGCAAACTAATAATTGCACTGGCGGTAGCATTTATCTGCCTGGCAAACAGCCTGCATGCGCAATACGATAAATACATCATAAGTTTTACTGATAAAAACAACTCCCCATACAGCTTATCTACCCCCTCCGCCTATCTTTCAGCGCAGGCCGTCGCCCGCAGGGCTAAATACAATATTGCTTTAGACAGTACCGATCTGCCGGTTAACCCAGCCTATATTCAAAGGGTTTTATCAAAAGGCAATATAACACTACTTGTGCAGTCCAGGTGGTTGAATGATATACTAATATTAACCACAGACACAGCCGCTCTTACAGCCATCAACACCTTGCCTTTTGTAAAAAAAACGGCACCCGTTGGCTTGTTCAGGCAGCCAGGCCGCACACCAGTTACCGATAAATTTAGCCTTGAAAAAAACACTACCCAGGCATCATCATTTACCGGCAACATATCGGGCGGCGATACGCTTTTGTATGGTTTATCATCCAACCAGGTACATATACACCACGGCGAATTTTTACACAACAAGGGCTATACCGGCAAAGGCATCACCATCGCCGTGCTGGATGCAGGCTTCTATCATTATAAAAGCCTTACAGCCTTTGACAGCATAAGGGCCAACAACCAGGTATTGGCCGAAAAAGACTTTGTTGCTTTTGACAACAGCGTAAACGAAGACGACACGCATGGAATGGAATGCCTTAGTACTATTGCTGCCAACCTGCCCGGTGTAATGGTAGGTACGGCCCCAAAGGCCAATTTTTTATTACTAAGAAGCGAAAACAGTACCAGTGAATACCCTGTTGAAGAGCATAACTGGGTAACTGCCGCCGAGTATGCCGATAGTGCGGGGGCCGATTTAATATCATCATCCCTGGGGTATAACCAGTTTGATGACCCAAATTTTAACCATACGTATGCCGATATTTACGCCAACAGCACCATGGTTACCAAAGGGGCTGCCATGGCTGTTAAAAAAGGGCTGATTGTTACAAACAGTGCAGGCAACGAAGGCAACAAGCCCTGGAAGTACATTGTATTTCCTGCTGATGCGGACAGTGTTTGCACCGTAGGCGCAGTGGACAACAATGGCGCTATCGCCTCATTCAGCAGCTACGGCTACCCCGGTAAAGTAAAACCCAGCATCGTTTCCGTTGGCTCAGGCACAACCGTTTTTAGTTCAGGCGGGGTTCCGGTTTCGGGTTATGGCACCTCTTTTTCCAACCCAAACATTAATGGCCTTATTGCTTGTTTATGGCAGGCATTTCCACGGTTTAACAACATGGCCATATTGGATGCCGTGTATAAAAGTGCCGACAGGTACAATACACCAGACGACCGCTATGGCTACGGCATACCAAATATGCAAACCGCATATCTGCTTTTAAAGCAAAAACAAAACATCTTACTGTATGGTAACGACTGGCTTTTTGCCAACCCCAACCCGTTTACTGACAGCCTGCATATTACCTTAATTGGCCAGCTAAACGGCCCTATAACCCTTACGCTGAAAGATGAAAGCGGCAATACCATAAAAACCATTACCCTGGTTACAGAAGCCGAAGAAGTGTACGATACGGTTATGGATAAACTGCTTATATACCCGGCTGGCAATTATACCCTCACTTACAATGATGGTGCCACCAGCAGAAACATTTTACTAACAAAAAAAGGTATTGTTTTAAACAGTTGGCTTCAGGCGGCACCAGTACCCTTTGGCCAACAGCTTACCGTGTATGTAAAAGCACCCGAAACCGGGCCTGCCACCATAAAGCTTATAAATATGGCCGGCACTACGGTTGCTACCTACCAGCTTACCACCACTACCGGCAGCATATATACCATACCGGTTGATGGTGCAGGCAAGCTGGCAAAAGGGGTTTATGTTATACAGTATACTGGTGCTACCCAAAAAAAGGCCATTAAAGTAGTTAAAGGCTAATGATGCATCCATAACAGGCCCTTATTACCGTTAAAACCTGGCAGGCAGGTTACCCGCATTAATCTGCACTGCATTTATTTGCAACCTTAATATACATTATATACTGCTTATATTTACCATACTGGTATTTTTGCAAAAATTTGTTAATGTATGGAGAATGGAGTTGAAAGGGAACGGCACACAAAAGCTGCATGTGGCGCATACCTTAGGGCGGTACACGATTCGCTGGATGTATTGGGCGGCAAATGGAAAATTTCCATTATTGGCGCATTAACTTTTGGTAACAGGCGGTTTAAAGAGCTGCAAAGAGAGGTAACAGGTATTACTGCAAAAATGCTGTCGAAAGAACTAAAGGAGCTTGAAATGAACCAACTGGTAAAACGTACAGTGTACGATAGCAAACCCGTAACCGTGGAGTATGAGCTTACCAGTTATGGCAAGTCGCTGGATGATGTTCTTAAAGCACTTATGGTTTGGGGTACCCAACACCGCAAACGGATAATGACAAAAAAGCAACCGGCATAATATTTCTTCCCCCTGGCAAAACAATATTAGCAACAGGTTTATTTTTTACTGCTGACAAAGGGCTGTCACTACCCGGTGTTTCCTTTGCTGCATAACAAAAAAGATAAACTATGTTAATCATCCCAATGCTTGCAAAAGAGATGGAAGAAGAAGCGATTACCACCCGCAAAATGCTTGAACGTGTACCTGCCAGCCAGTTTGCCTGGCAACCCCATGTTAAAAGTATGACACTGCAAAGGCTTGCCACCCATGTAGCAGAGTTGCCAGGGTGGGTTAGTATGACATTAAATACCAGTGAACTTGACTTTGCCAGTGGCGATTATAAGCCCATAGTAGTTAACAACACTGCTGAGCTACTTGAGTATTTTGAAAAAAACCTTGCACAAGCCCGGTTAGACCTGAACAATGCAACAGAGGCACAACTGGAAGAATTATGGACATTGCGCACCCGCGATAAGATTCATTCGGTTAGGTCTAAAGCCGAAGTGCTGCGAATGACTTTTTGCCAAACGGTACACCACCGCGCGCAACTGGGCGTGTATTTGAGGCTGCTTAATATACCTATACCCGGCAGCTATGGCCCGAGTGCAGATGAAGGCAGCATGTAACACACTTAAAAACAGGGGCAGGCGGGCTTACCTGCCCCTGTTTTTTTATTTAACCAGCCTGTACACCGGGTAGCGTAAATGGGCAGGCTCGTAATAAGGCGACAGCCTGTATACAAACTCCAATTGCGCCTCCGCCGATGCTGCGAATTTTGGGTCGGCCTTTTTCTTTTCCTCCAGCAATGCTTTTATTTCGGGGTGCTGGGGTAAAAATGCATCAGCAACATCCTCCCACCGGTAATCGCTATACCCCTCTTTTTGCTGTAAAATGGCATCAAAAAAATTCCAGCTAAAAAAGCTGTCGTCACCCAAAGGCTCAAGCGTTTCCACCAAATACCTGTCGCGCGCTTGCCCTGTGTAAAAAATATAGTCTCCCTTTAAAAAATGTATTTCCTGTTGCTGTGTACTAAGTTTTATATCATAATTGCGGTGGTGTTTTTCGTAAGGCCGGGCCATACTTTTATAATCATCAATATGGTAACTCTCTACTGCAATGGTTGTATCGGCATCAAGCCTTTTGTATTCGGCACCATTTATTTTCAACAGGTCAATAACACTCCACCAACCCTGAGGTATAATGTAAGCCCGTGGTTTTACAACTGTTCTGGCTGGCACGTAGCTGTTATAAAAACGCACCATCTTGTCAAAAGGCTTGTCATGGTTAAAATACATGCGCTGCAACCCTGTTATGGTACTGGTTTTGTATGCCGGGGTGTACCCTTTAAAAGGTATCTTATCAAAAGCTGTAGTATCCGGTTTCCAGCCCAAGGCAAAGGTTTGCTGTTTTTGCAAAGCAGCAATGGTACGCTGCCGCTTAACAATAATAGTATCTGCATACAGCCCGCTTTGCTCAATTAAGGTTTGCATAAGGGCGTAGGTACTGGCCACCCTGTCGGCAAAAGGTTTAAGCATGTGTGTTTCGGGTATAAAAGCAATGGAACTGAACAAGGCTGCATAGCCGCTGCTGTACCGGGGCGGCTCGTAAAAAGCGGTCCAGCCATTGGCAGGGTCGGTATCTTCGGCGTTTACGTAAGGGCTCATTACCCAGTTTTTCTGCGCCATGCCCCTGTACAGGGCCGAATCGAAAACATCGTGCGCAAACTCGCCTATTTCTCCCTGTAATTTGTTATGCTGGGTTGATATAAGCGTCATGGTGTACCTGTAATCTGCACCATCGCTAACGTGGTTATCGCTAAACACATCGGGGTTTATCCATTGGTATATTTTAGCAAAGGCACGTGCATTTTTCGAGTCGCTCTTAATAAAATCACGATTCAAATCAAGGTTTTGGGCATTGCCCCTAAAGCCATAGGCTTCGGGGCCGTTTTGGTTTACCCTGCTAAAACTGGTGCGGTTAAGGCTGCCCCCAATATTATAAAGGGGTATTACTGCAATAGCAACGTTTGGGGGTGCCTTTATTTTCCCGCTGGCAAGGTCGCGCAGCAGCATCATACAGGCATCCACGCCATCGGGTTCTCCAGGGTGTATACCATTATTCATCAGTATCACCACTTTTTTCTGTTTATGCCAAACAGCAGGGTTAAACTGCCCATCGGCGCTGTACAATACTACGTGTAACGGAAAGCCAGCATCGCAAGTATCTGCTGATTTTAGCAAAATACTTCCGTATATTGCATCTAGTTTCCTGTAATATGCTATGCACTGGGCATAGGTAGTTGTTTGCAAGCCTTTAGACTGTTCAAATGGTGTTGATAAGTTCTGGGCATGTAAAAAGGAAAATATGAGAACTTGTGTTGTTAATATTGCTTTTTTCATTAATTTGTTATTGAAATCACCACAAAGTAAATGGAAAACACTTACAGAATATTATTAGCAGAAGATGAGCCCAAATTAAGCCAGGTAATTCAGGATGAATTAAACAGGCAGGGCTACCAGGCAGACGTTGCTTACGATGGACTTATTGCCGAAAAACTTTTTAAGCAGCATACATATTCCCTGGTATTGCTTGATATTAACCTGCCCTACAAAAACGGCCTGGCCCTTTGCCGGGAGTTTAGGGAGATTAATAAAAACGTGCCTATTATAATGCTTACCGCCCTTGGCGAAATAAACGATAAAATTGATGCTTTTAACCTGGGGGCAGATGATTACATTGTAAAGCCTTTTCATTTTGACGAGTTAACAGCACGTATTAAAGTGTTTATAAAAAGGGCTGACTCAGTACAGGAAACCGGCGAGAAAATTGTGGTTGCCGATATGGAGATTGACATGAGCAACAAAACTGTACACCGCGGTGGTAAAAACATAAACCTTACCGCCAAGGAGTTTGCCTTGCTGGTTTTACTAAGCCGCAACAAAGGCAAAGTAATTTCGAAACACGATATACTTGAAAAAGTATGGGACCTAAGTTTTGATACCGGCACCAATACTATTGAAGTATACATAAGCTTTTTGAGGAATAAAATAGATAAACCTTTTGAAACTAAGCTAATACACACAAAGCCAGGCTTCGGTTACTATGTGCGTGAAGCACCCCTTGCATGAACCTAAGGCAACGATTTGTGCTTTTACATACCTTGCTGGTATCAATTATACTGGCCGTTGCATTCTTTATAATATACGTAATTTATTCCAACACCAGGGAAGATGATTTTGCCAAACGCCTTTGGGCGCAGGCAATCATCAGTTTCGAAAACTTCGACTCAACCTACACCCCCGACAAAACAGAAGAAACACTGCTGGAAAATGCGGTTGTTGGCCCGCTTGCAAGCCCGTCGGTAGTTATACTTGATGCAGGGGGAAACATTGTTTTTCAAAAACCCGCTATCAGTAAAATTAACTGGGATGCTGCACTATTGGCCAATATTAAAAAACGCAAACAGTTTTTGTTCAGAGATGATTACTATGGCTGTTTTGGCACCTACATACCTTTTAGCAAACACTATGTTATTGTAAAAGCCAACGATAAATATGGGCTGGCACGTATGGCCAAACTGCGTTTAATTATGTTTTTTGCCGGTGCAGGCACCATTATTATTACCGCTTTCTTTTCGTTTTTTTATGTGATGCGCACCACAAAGCCCCTTGTTGAGCTAAGCCAGCAAATGCTCAACATTTCGGAAAATAACCTGAAAGAAAGGTTTAACCTGGGTGAGGGCAATATAGAAAAGAACGAGCTTATGCAGGTGCGTGCCAATTTTAACAGCATGCTTGAAAGGCTTGAAAAAGCATTTGACATGCAAAAAAGCTTTACCCACCATGCCTCGCACGAGTTGCGCACCCCCCTGGCAAGTATGCTGGCGCAAACAGAACTGGCGCTGCGCAAAAACCTTAGTATAGAAGAGGCAAAAGAAGTACTTGTTTCGCTTAAAGAAGACCAGCAGGAACTTATTGAACTTACCAACTCGCTGCTGTTGCTTTCGCAATACGAGAAAATAAGTTATTCGTCGGACTGGCCAATGGTGCGGGTGGATGAACTGCTGTACGATACCATAAGCATGATTAAACGCATGTTTCCCAATATAAGTATAAGCCTTGAGTTTTTGCAAATGCCGGAAGATGAAATAAGCCTGTCAATCAGTGGCAACTATACCCTGCTCAGGTCGGCTTTCAGAAACCTTATAAAAAATGCTTTTCAGTATTCGGAGGATAAAACGGTATCAATTACAATAAAAGCAGATGCCAAAACAATAGATGTTTACTTTGACAATAAAGGCAAAACACTAAACGAGAAGGATAAAGACCGCTTGTTTATCCCTTTCTTCAGGGGGGAGAATGCCATACGCAAGCGGGGGTTTGGGCTGGGCCTATCCATAGTAAAGCGCATAGTACAATTACACCAGGGTACCATTTACTACGAGGTGCCTACCGAAAAAACCAACCGGTTTACGGTATCCTTTACCAAAGGATAAATAAAAAAATCCCGCCTGTACAGCGGGATGAAATTCCGTATAGGTAATAACGTAATATACTTACGCTAAAAATACTTAAGCTTTTGCCGCAGCTCTTTTAGCCAGCTGGCTCTTTAAGTTAGATGCTTTGTTTTTATGGATAACACCGCGTTTAGCCAGTTTATCTATCATAGAAACAACAGAAGGTAACTTTTCAGACTGCGCCTTTTCATCCTTAAGCTCTTTCAGGTCACGTATTGCATTACGGGTAGTTTTACCATAGTAACGGTTTCTGTCCCTGCGCTTTGCGGCCTGACGGGCGTCCTTTTTTGTTGCTGAATGATTTGCCATTAAATTCTTTTTTGGGACGGCAAAGGTATGGGTATAATTTTGAAATGAAAAATTTTATACGCAAAAATATTTTGTTTCCTCTCAAATAAAAAATTTGTATTAATGCATTTTTTAAAATGAACTTATACCGAATACACGATATTTGCAAACGATTTACGTAGAAAAGAGCTAAACAGCGCACAGCCATGAAGGATTTTTCATATATCACAAGTTCTCATCCAGCCTTTATCGAAACATTATATCAGGATTTTTTAAAAAACCCAGATAGTGTTGACAGCGATTTAAAAAAGTTTTTTGAAGGGTTTGACTTTGCTATTGCAAACCAGCCTGCAGTTAGTAGT
Source organism: uncultured Parafilimonas sp. (assembly GCA_964598675.1). Taxonomy (GTDB): domain Bacteria; phylum Bacteroidota; class Bacteroidia; order Chitinophagales; family Chitinophagaceae; genus JABDFW01. The sequence continues at coordinate 6,736 of CAZRDD010000017.1, read as the reverse complement.
AATGGTACAGCCGCCACCGCCGCACCAGCCACACAGGACAAAGACTGGATGCGCGAAATACGCGTGTACCGCCTTATTTTAGGCTACCGCAACAAAGGGCACCTTATTGCTAAAACAAACCCCATACGCCAGCGCCGGGACCGTGGGGCTAACCTTGACCTTGGTTTTTTTGGCCTTACCGAAGGCGATCTTGATAAAACTTACCAGGCGGGCAACCTTATTGGTTTGGGCGCCACTACTTTACGCAACATACTTGCCCACCTGCAGCAATGCTACGCATCGCACGTGGGTATTGAATTTAAATATGTAAGCGACCAGAAAAGGGTTGACTGGCTTACCAACGAAATGGAGCGCAAATTTACCAGCCCTATAAGCTTTGAAAAAAAGAAACGCATACTGGAGAAACTGAACCAGGGCGTTATGTTTGAGAAGTTTTTACACACAAAATATATTGGTCAAAAAAGGTTTTCGCTGGAAGGTGGCGAAACCACTATTGCCGCCCTTGATGCCATTATAAACACCGCAGCCGACCACGATGTGCAGGAAGTGGTAATTGGCATGGCCCACCGTGGCCGCCTTAACATACTGGCCAACATAATGGGCAAAACCTACGAGCAGATTTTTAGCGAATTTGAAGGCACCGCCAAGCTTGACCAGACCATGGGCAGCGGCGACGTTAAGTACCACATGGGTTATGGCAGCGAGGTTACCACCACCGGTAACAAAACCATACACCTTAAACTAATGCCCAACCCATCGCACCTTGAAGCGGTAGACCCCGTTGTAGTGGGTTTTGCTAGGGCAAAGGCCGATATACTTTATAACAGCCAGTACGATAAAATATTCCCGATACTGATACATGGCGATGCCTCTGTGGCAGGCCAGGGTATTGTGTACGAAGTGCTGCAGATGAGCGACCTTAAGGGTTACCTTACAGGCGGCACCCTGCATTTTGTAATTAACAACCAAATTGGTTTTACCACCGATTTTGATGATGCCCGCAGCTCCGACTACTGTACCTCGCTGGCATCGGCAGTGCATGCACCCGTGCTGCACGTTAATGGCGATGACCCGGAAGCAGTAATTAAATGTGCCGAAATTGCCACCCGCTACAGGCAGGAATTTAATGCCGATATTTTTGTAGATATGGTTTGTTACCGCCGCCATGGCCACAACGAAGGCGACGACCCCAAATTTACACAGCCACATTTATACGCCCTTATTGACCAGCATGCCAACCCCAGGGAGATGTACACCAACTATCTGCTTGAGAATGGGGAAGCAGAAGCCAAAGACCTGGCCAAGGACATGGAGAAGAAATTTTGGGCCGACCTGCAGGAAAGGTTGGATGAAGTAAAACAGCACCCGCTGCCTTACACCTACCAGCAACCCGAAATTTGGTGGAAAAACCTTAGAAAAGCAACTGATACCGATTTTGAGGCATCCCCTGTTACAGCTATAAGCGAAGCCAACTTTAAAAAAGTATTTGATGCGCTGATGAGCTGGCCTGAAACCTTTACCCCTATAAAAAAGGTTGAAAAAATTATTCAGGATAAAGTTAAACTGTTTAATACCGAAGGCAAGGCCGACTGGGCTACTGGCGAACTGATGGCCTATGGCAGCCTTTTGCTGGATGGTAACGATGTACGCATGAGCGGGCAGGATGTGCAGAGGGGTACCTTTAGCCACCGCCACGCCGTTTTAAGAGACGAAAACACCGATGAAAGTTACAACCGCCTCAGCCGTATTGATGGTGCACAAGGCCAGTTCAGGATATTCAATTCTTTGTTAAGCGAGTATGGTGTGCTTGGCTTTGAATATGGTTACGCATTGGCCAACCCCAATGGCCTGGTTATTTGGGAAGCGCAGTTTGGCGACTTTAGCAATGGCGCACAAACCATGATTGACCAGTTTATTGCCGCCGGCGAGCAAAAATGGAACCGTATGAACGGTGTAACCATGCTGTTGCCACATGGCTACGAAGGCCAGGGCCCTGAACACAGCAGTGCCCGTATGGAGCGCTTTTTACAGTTGTGTGCCGAATTAAACCTGGTGATAACCAATATAACCACAGCAGCAAACTTCTTCCACGCGTTAAGAAGGCAGCTTGCATGGCCTTTCCGCAAACCGTTGGTTAACTTTGCACCCAAAGCAAACCTGCGCCACCCTGGCACCTACAGCCATGTTAGCGAGTTTACTACAGGTGGTTTTAAAGAGGTAATTGACGACAGCTTTGTAACTGATGCCGCGCAGGTTAAAAAAGTGTTGTTTTGCAGCGGAAAGATTTATTTTGACCTTGCTGAAAGGCAGGCTAAAGAAAACCGTACCGATGTTGCTGTCATAAGGCTGGAACAAATATATCCGCTGCCGGTTAAACAGCTTACTGCGCTGTATAAAAAATACGGTAAAGCTGTTTGGTTTTGGGTACAGGAAGAGCCGCTTAACATGGGCGCAGCATCCTTCCTGCAAATGAACCTGAAGCAAATTAATTACGGCGTTATCAGCAGAAATGCCAGTGCCGCAACAGCAACAGGCTATGCCAAAGTGCACAAACACGAGCAGGAAGAAATAATAGAAACAGCGTTTACCATATAGCCAATGGGCGGGTTACTGTTATTTATGATTTAAGTACGATATTTGAGCGGTTTTATAAAAATGAAACTTATTTAATAAGCATACAGGCGTAAAAGATTTTTTATGATCGAGATAAAAGTGCCATCAGTAGGTGAATCTATTAATGAAGTAACATTACTGAAATGGACTAAAAAAGACGGGGAATATGTTGACAGGGACGAGGTACTGGCAGAACTGGAGAGCGAAAAAGCCACCTTTGAAGTAAATGCAGAACAGGCCGGTATTTTACAGCGAGTTGCCAAAGAAGGCGATACTTTGCAAATAGGCTCAGTACTCGCAAATATTGATGAAACAGCCGCCAAACCGGCAGCAGCCCCTAAAGCTGAAGCCAAAGCAGCACCTGCTGCACCTGTACAACAAGCAGCCCCTGTAAGCCAGGCACCAGTTACAGCGGTGGCAAACGATATAAAAGCTACCCCCGTAGCATCCGCTATTATTGCAGATAAAAAAATTGACCCCGCCACTATTTCAGCAACCGGTGCAGGCGGCAAAATTTTAAAACACGATGTGCTGGATGCACTTGCTAACCCAGGCAAAAAAGCATTTGCAGGGCAGGAACTGTTTACCCGCAATGTACGCAAAGAAAAAATGAGCAACCTGCGCAAAACCATCAGCCGCAGGCTTGTTGAATCAAAAAATACTACGGCCATGCTTACCACTTTTAACGAGGTGGACATGACCCGCATAATGGAAGTTAGAAAAGCCAACAAAGATAAATTTAAGGAAGCCCACGGGGTTAACCTTGGCTTTATGAGCTTTTTTGCAAAAGCCTGTGCCATTGCCCTTAGTGAGTGGCCAGCCGTAAATGCTTACATTGATGCTGATGAGCTTACTTACCACGACTACGCCGACATTAGCATTGCGGTTAGTACCCCGCGCGGTTTAACCGTGCCAGTAATACGCAATGTGGAAAGTTTAGGCATGGCTGATATTGAAAAGAAAGTAATTGAACTGGCCGGTAAAGCACGCGACAGCAAATTAACTGCTGAAGACCTGCAGGGCGGTACTTTTACCATAACCAATGGTGGTGTATTTGGCAGCCTTATGAGTACCCCTATCATCAACCTGCCGCAAAGTGCTATACTGGGTATGCACAAAATACAGGAGCGCCCTATGGCAATAAACGGCCAGGTGGTTATACGCCCCATGATGTATGTAGCCCTTAGCTACGACCACCGCATTATTGACGGAAGGGAAAGTGTAAGCTTTTTGGTAAGGGTAAAAGACCTGCTGGAAAACCCTGAATTACTGTTGTTTGGTAAAGACCCTGTAAAAACGTTACTGGGCCTTTAATAAGCGCTATTTTAGTTTAAATAATTTTTTAAAAGCGGTTGTGAAAAAATCACAGCCGCTTTTTACTATAAACAACTTCGCAAACAGGCATGCGCTTTCACTCCTATTTCAATACAGCTATACAGCTTTTAGCGGGCTACAACGGCAGTATGCCGCTTGCGCATTACCTTAAAAACTATTTTGCCCAGCACAAAAAACATGGTTCGGGGGATAGAAAGCATATTTCTCACCTATGCTATTGCTATTACAGGCTGGGGCATGCCCTTAAAGATATTTCCGCAGAGGAGCGTTTGAAAGCGGCCATTTTTTTATGCAGCGATGTATTGGACGGCTGGTCTATTCTATTTGATGAGGAATGGCTATGGCACCATCACCCGGCATTGCAAAACCGTATTGCTTTTCTTCATCAAACATATAATTTCTCTGTTCAGCAAATATTTCCCTGGCAGGCGCAACTAAGCGGGGGTATTGATGCTGAAGCGTTTGCAACATCTCACCTTGTTCAGCCCAACCTGTTTTTGCGTATAAGGCCGGGTAAAAAAAACACCGTGGCGGCCAAACTTCAGGCAGCCAATATTGCTTATATTGAAATAAGTGATACCTGTTTTGCCCTTGCCAATACCAGCAAGGCCGATAAAGTGCTTGCCCTTAATAATGAAGCCGTTGTGCAGGATTACTCCTCTCAACGCATTAGCGAATTGCTGGGTTTAATAAGGCAACGCCCTGTAAAACAGGAAGTTGATATGCGTGTGTGGGATTGCTGTGCAGCCAGTGGTGGCAAAGCTATACTGGTATACGATACGCTTAAAAATATAAACCTTACCGTGTCGGATGTGCGCTCGTCAATCATTCACAACCTGCAAACACGTTTTACAGAGGCTGGTATAAAAAAATACACTGCTTTTACGGCAGATTTAAGCGTTACACCTTCTGCCGTACGCGTAAGCCCCTTTGATGTTGTTATTTGCGATGCCCCCTGCAGCGGCAGTGGCACCTGGGGCCGCACACCGGAGCAATTGGCCTTTTTTAGCCAGGATAATATTGCCCATTACAGCCAGTTACAACAAAAAATAGTACACAACGCGTTGCCCCATGTAACACAGGGCGGCCATTTTTTGTACATCACCTGCTCTGTTTTTGAGGAAGAGAACGAAAAACAAGTGGAGTATATTACCGCCCAGGGGTTAACGCTTGTCAAAGCAGCCCTGTTAACTGGTTACAATAATAAAGCCGACACCATGTTTGGTGCGCTTTTTAAAAAATAGCGGGTAATTGTTGCCTTGTTATCTAAGCCTGTCAACACTTTTTACCAGCCTGTTATCTTTAAAAATACCCCTGAAGGCCAGTACCAGAAACACGGGTATAGCAAAAGCAAACAAGCAGGTTATTAGCGGCAGGCTCATTTCCTTATAGTTATTTTTCATGTACAGAAAGTACAGGGCAATAATGATGACTGAAATAATAATATTGGCAGCAGTAATACGCATTTGCATTTTCCTGTCTTTATACAAAAAAATGGTTATCAGCGATGCGATGGCCGATGCAACGGTTAGCGTTACAATGGGTATTGAAGTAACAGCTGTTAATGGGGTAAGGGCCAGGGTGTTGAGCGTATCGGTAACAAGGTGGCCGGTATAAAAAGGGAATTGCATTGTTAAAAACGCCGTAACGCTTGCCAGTAATAACCAAATTGATTGTATACGTTGTATCATAATGTTAAGGTTATGTTTTGCTCAAAATAAGTAATGGCCATAAAAGTATGCAAAAACAGCAACTCGCAGTGTACAAACCTGGCTGGTGTTTGGCGGCGTAGCTAGTTTATGGCCCCATTTATAAAGCTGCTGGTTGAACAAAATTTCATCATTTCCTAAAAAATTTTATTTGTTCCAGCCTGTTTAAGGCTTGTTCATAGGTGTAATCATCCTTATTAAAAGTTTCAACCCACAGGTAATTACCAAACTTTAGCCTTTTAATATTCGGGCCAATTGGCAGCAGGTTATATTCCCCACACGCATTACATTTAACTAAATACCAGCCAAGTTCCTTTATCCCTTTTTCCTTTTTTAAAATAAAAGTTTCCAAGGGTTTTGTGCATTTTATACAAGGGTGCACTAAAGTTTGCTTTACTGTTTTGTCTTTTAAAAGTGAAGATATTTCTAAACTTATTGCTATTGAAGCACCATACATCCACCTGTTTAAGTAAAAAGCGAAATTAATATTTACAATTTCAGCAAGTTCAAACATCAGGTCCCCAATAAATTCGGCCTCTTCTGCGTCATAATCTAACCTGTTAAAAGATGACATTCCTTTTTTAAGCACTGACCTGAGCGTCCATTTTGGGGCCCTTCTATTAACAGCGGTAATAAGGTTATCTGTACAGTTACGCAAAAGCATGTCTATGCTTTTAGATATTTCTGTCTCCGACGGGTTTACCCCCCGCTCCTGCCACACTTCGTCAGAAAGCTTGTGTGTATCCTTAAAAGCTATTAGTTTATCTAATGTGTCTTGGGGGTTTGGCATAATTTATTGTGTATGGCAAAAAACAGAGCAGGATAAATTTACTGTGTTAAACAGATCGAACAAAAAACAACTCCTATTTCTTTTCACTTAATTTAAAACCTATATTGTTTACATTTGCGCCCGGCAAATAGCCTAATATGGCTTTTGCCGCCGTAAAACAACTTTTATACTATGTTCAATAATCTTACCGAGCGGTTGGAGAGTGCCTTTAAAAACCTTAAAGGCGAAGCACGTATTAATGAACTGACTATTCCCAATACCGTTAAGGACATAGCCCGCGCCCTTATTG